>NZ_SOFZ01000023.1:0-125324 GCF_004402435.1 Cryobacterium sp. TMB1-7 | reverse complement strand
GCCGACGATCTGGCTCGCGTCGCAGCGAAACTCAACCGCCGGCCCCGACCCACCCTCGGCCTCGAAACCCCAGCCAACCGGCTAGCCCAGCTGCTCACAACAGCACAAACCACCGGCGTTGCTTAGACCGATTGACTTTGCCCGAAGTTTGTGGGGCTTATCTCACAGTTCGCGAGACATTGCTTTCCGCATCGCGGAAAGGGCACCCACATAGTGGAAACACTGTGGAATTCTGATCCCGCGCCGGTCACCGGTCGCACGCTCATGCACACTGGATTCAGACAAAAGACAGAGAGGTCTCCATGTCATCGTCAACCCCCGTCCCGGCCGCACCGCCTCGCACCGCAGACTCGAGCATCTCCGAGGCGGACCTGCGCCGGGCCGGCTGGGCCAGCTCGCTGGGCAGCGCACTGGAGTACTACGACTTCGCGCTCTACAGCCTGGCGTCGGCGCTCATCTTCAGCGAACTGTTCTTCACCGACAGCGACCCCACCACCGGGCGCATCCTGGCCTTCGCCACCTACTTCATCGGTTTCGCGGTGCGGCCCCTCGGCGGCCTGTTCTTCGGGTCGCTCGGCGACCGCATCGGCCGCAAGTCGGTACTGCTGCTCACCGTGCTCCTGATGGGCGGCGCCAGCACCGCGATGGGCTTGCTGCCCACCTACGACCAGGTCGGCATCCTGGCACCGATCCTGCTCATCGTCCTCCGCATCCTGCAGGGCTTCGGCGCCGGCGCCGAACAGGCGGGCGCCGCCACCCTGATGACCGAGTACGCGCCCCGCCACCGCCGCGGGTTCTTCGCGTCACTGCCATTCATGGGCATCCAAATCGGCACCGTCATCGCGGCCCTGGTCTTCTTCCTGCTGCTCATCCCGAGCCAGCAGGTCGTCCTGGATGGCCTGTGGCGCATCCCGTTCCTGGCCAGCGCCGTGCTGATCGGCGTCGCCGTGTACATCAGGCTCAAGCTCAAGGAATCGCCCTCGTTCGTGAAGCTCGAGGCCCACGAACAGGTGCAGGCGAAGCCGTTGCGCAACCTCCTGCGCACCTCGCGCAAGACCGTGCTGATCGGCATGGGCCTGCGCATGGCCGAAAACGGCGGTTCGTCGATCTACCAGGTGCTGGCCATCAGCTACGTCGTCACCGTCGCGCTGGGCTCGTCGGTCACCGCCGGCCCGATCGGCGCCATCTCGCTGGTCTTCGCCGCCGCCGTCGGTGCGATCACGGTGCCCGTCGCCGGGCTGCTCAGCGACAGGTTCGGTCGCGTGCGGGTCTACCGCGGGTTCGCCATCTTCCAGTTCGTGATCGCCGTGCCGGTCTGGTGGATCCTCAGCACCGGCAACGTCGTGGCGACCGTCGCGGCCATCTCGGTGGCCCTCGGCATCGGCACCTGGGGCATGTTCGGCGCCCAGGGCGCCCTGATGCCCGAACTGTTCGGCTCCCGGCACCGCTACACCGGCGTGTCGGTGGCCCGCGAATTCTCCGCGGTCATCGCCGGCGGCCTGGTGCCCCTGGTCGGTGCGCTGCTGCTGGCCTGGTTCAGCGACAGCTGGGTGCCGCTGGCGCTCTACCTGCTCCTGCTGACCGGTGTCACGATCGCCGTCACCTTCATCACGCCGGAGACCAGGGGCCGCGACCTCGACCTCGAGACGGATGCCGTCGACGACGCCTCCCTGCCGGCTGCGGCACCCGCATCCGCGCCGGTCGCCGTCGCGGTGGGTACCCCTCGTGCCTGACCTGGCTGCGGCCGACGCGCCGACCTCAGCGTCGGGGCAGCAGCACGGCCAGCTCGGCTGCGGCATCGCGCAACGGACCGAGGAACTGCAGGGCCTGCTCCACCGTGGTGCGGTAGGCCGGCGACGGAACGGAGAGGGCGGCCACCGCGATGCCCATCGCATCGAGCACGGGAACGCCGACGGTGACGATGCCCTCCTCGTGCTCCTCGTTCGAGACCGCGAAGCCCTGCGAGCGCACCCGGGCGATCTCGGCCGCGAACGCCGCCCGGTCGGTGATCGTGCGGCTGGTGAACCGCTCCAGCGGCAGCGCCGTCACCAGGTGGTCACGAGTCTCCCAGTCGGCGAAGGCTACGAGCACCTTGCCCATCGACGTGCAGTGCAGCGGGCCGAGCTTGCCGGTCTCGCCGCGAACGCCCACGTGGTGGCGCGCCTCGATGTGGTGGATGTAGAGCTGGTGCTCGCCGTCGAGGACCGACATCAGGCTGGCCTCGCCGGTGGCGCGCGACAGCGTGCGCAGCACGGGCAGGGCAACGCCCTGGAAGCCGTGGGCGCTGGACACTGCAGCGCCGAGCTGGAACAGGCGCAACCCCAGGCTGTAGAGCTTGGTCTCCGGATTGAAGCTCACGAAGTCGTCGCGCACCAGCGAGCCGAGCAGCCGGTGCGTCGTGGTCACCGGGTACCCGGTCCAGCGGGCCAGGTCCGAGAGGGTGGCCCCGTCGGGATGCGGGCCGAGCACGGTCAGCAGGCTCAGCGCCTTGCCCACCATGTCCTTGCCCACCGTTTCGGTGTCCCCGGTTCTCACGCGTCGATCGTACCGGCATCCGCTACGGCGGGCGCACCGTGCTGATCGCACGGGTGGCCACCGGCGCCGGGCCCCGGCACGGCATCGTGCACGGCGACAGGGTGGAGCTGGTGCACGGCCTGACCGACCTGCGCCGCACCGGAGAGCAGGTGCCCTTCGCGCCGCACACCCTGCTCGCCCCGGTGCTGCCCGGCACCATCTACGGCATGGCCCACAACAGCGGGCCCGGCGACCGGGAGTTGGCACCGCAGGCGTTCCTCAAGCCGCGGCACGGCGCCATCGGCCCCGGCGACCCCATCCCCGTACCGCACGGCATAGGTCCTGTCGTCGCCGAGGCCGAGCTGGCCCTCGTGATCGGCAGCCCGGCCCGGCACCGCAGCCTGGCCGACGCGCTCGAGGTGGTGCTCGGCTATACCGCCGTGAACGATGTCACCGCTCGCGCGCTGCAGGCCCAGGATTCGCTGTGGCTGGCCGGCAAGGGCTTCGACGGGTTCACCCCGCTCGGCCCGGTGATCGACACCGAGTTGCCCATCGAGGCCGGCATCCGCCTGGCCGTAGACGGCACGACGGTCTCGCAGTCGGCGACCACCGCACTGGCACGCGGTTTCGCCGAGATCATCGTCTACCTCAGCAGCATCACCACCCTGCAGCCGGGTGACGTCATCCTCACCGGCGCCCCGGGAGCCGACGCCGAGCTGCTGCCCGGCGGCCGGGTGGCCGTCACCGTGGGCGGGCTCACCCTGGTGAACCCCGTCGTCGGCGCCGCCGCACCCGTCGGCCTGCTCGAGCACTACCGGAAGGCCATCGCATGACCCCCGACACGCACCAGAGCGCCACTCTCGACGTCGTCACCCTCGGCGAGATCATGGCGATGTTCGTGGCCGACGAGGCCGGCATCCTGGCCGGCGTCGATCACTTCACCCGCCGGCTGGCCGGGGCGGAGTTCAACGTGGCGGTAGGCCTGACCAGGCTCGGCCACCGGGTGGGCTATCTCACCCGGCTGGGCGCCGACCCGTTCGGCGAGTTCGCACTCGCCCGGCTGGCAGAACTCGGCATCGACGCCGCGGAGGTCTGCATGGACCCTGGCGCTCCCACCGGATTCCAGCTGAAGAACCGGGCCGGCCCCGGCGACGACCCCACCGTCGTGTACTTCAGGGCGCATTCCGCCGCCCGCCGGCTGGCCCCCACCGCGGCGACGGATGCCTATCTGCGCCGCGCCAGGCACCTGCATCTCACCGGCATCCCGCTCGCCCTCGGCGAGGGCCCGCGCGCCCTCGCCGGCCAGGCGATGGCCGCCGCCCGGCGCTCCGGCGCCACGGTAAGCGTCGATCCCAATCTGCGTCCCGCGCTCTGGCCCGACACCGCGACCATGGTGCAGACGGTCAACGAGCTCGCCGTGCAGGCCGACTGGGTGCTGCCCGGTCTGCCCGAGGGGCGCATCCTCACCGGGCACGGCACGCCGGAGGGCGTCGCCGGCTGGTACCTCGACCGCGGCGTGAAGGTCGTCGCCGTCAAGACCGGCGCGGCGGGCGCCGAACTCTTCACCCGCGACGGCCTGCACGTCGTCTGCCCACCGTTCAGGGTGTCCCCGGTCGACACCGTCGGAGCCGGCGACGGCTTCGCGGCCGGGTTCATCAGCGCCGCCCTCGACGGCCGCCCCGTGCACGAGTGGCTCAGCCGAGCCGCCGCGGTGGGCGCCATCGCCACCACCAGCCACGGCGACCAGGAAGGCCTGCCAGACCGCGCCGGCCTCGAGGCCTTCCTCGAAGCCGCCACACACCAGACTCAGAGGCACGCCTCCACCCCCGCAGAAAGAGCCTTCGCATGACCACCAGCGCCACCCGCCCGTCCACACTCCGCCCGTCAACACTTCGCGTCGTCGTGGCCTCCCCGCTCTCGGAAGAGCTCTGCCGTCTCATCGAGCGGGCCGAACCGCGCCTCGACCTCGTCCGGGACCAAAGCCTGCTCCCGCCCATGCGGCACCCCGCCGACTACCGCGGCGACCCGGCCTTCCGCCGCACACCCGCCCAGCAGACGGCGTTCGAGGCTCTGGTCGACTCCGCCGACGTGCTCTACGGCATCCCCGATGTGGACCCTGACGCGCTCCGGCGCACGGCGCAGGCCAACCCGAAGCTGCGCTGGGTGCAGCTCATGGCCGCCGGCGGCGGCGCCCAGGTGAAGTCGGCCGGTCTCGGCGACGACGACCTGGCGCGGGTGGCATTCACCACCTCGGCTGGGGTGCACGGTGGCCCGCTGGCGGAGTTCGCCCTGTTCGGCGTCCTGGCCGGCGCCAAGCGGTTGCCCCAACTGCAGCAGCAGCAGCGCGAGCACGACTGGCCGGCCCGCCGGCCGCTCGGCCAGGTGCGCGACCAGACCGTGCTCCTCGTGGGCCTGGGCGGCATCGGCCGGGAAATCGCCAGGCTCACCCACGCCCTCGGCATGCACGTGATCGGCGCCCGCCGTGCGGGCAGCACCAGCACCGTCGACCACGTCGACGAGTACGTGTCGATCGACGACCTCGCCGAGCATGCCGCCCGCGCGGACGCCATCGTCGTCTCGCTGCCCGGCACCGACGCCACCGCGGGCATCGTGGGCGCGGCGGTCTTCGCCGCCGCCCGGCCCGGCGTCACTGTCGTGAACGTGGGCCGCGGCACCGTCATCGACGAGGATGCCCTCACTCTCGCCCTGCAGAACGGCCAGGTCGGTTTCGCCGCGCTCGACGTGTTCGCCACCGAGCCCCTCGCCGCCGACAGCGCGCTGTGGGACCTGCCGAACGTCCTCGTCAGCCCGCACACCGCCGCGCTCGACCCCGGCGAGGAACGCCGCATCGCCGAGCTGTTCGCCGAGAACGCCACCGCTCTGCTCGACGGCAGGCCCCTGCGCAACGAGGTCGACACCGTCGAGTTCTACTAGCCCTTCCGCGAACCGTGACTTAAGCCCCGAAAATCCGCGATTTTTGGGGCTTAGCTCACGGTTCGCGGGACGTCAGGGTGTCCATGGTGCGCTGGATGGCGACGGCCGCGGCGCCCTGCGCCCAGGAGATGAATCCGCTGGCTTCCAGGAGCACGTCGACCTCGACGGCCTCGGGGTCGCGGTCGGCCAGGATCGCGGCATCCATCTCGGCGCGGGCGATCTCGAGAAAGCCCAGCCCTTCGCCCGCGAGCACGACGTGTTCGACCATGGCGAGGTTGGCCACCGCGGCGATCAGCCGGCCCAGTGCGGTGCCGGCGGCGCGCAGCACGGCGAGCGCCACCGGGTTGTCGTTCTGCGCCAGGTCGAGCACCTCGGCGTAGCTGACCGGGCGCCCCAGGGCCACCTCCACCTGCCCCCGGATGCTCGGGATCGTGAGCATCGCCGTGGAGCAGCCGCGATGGCCCAGGAAGCACAGCGGGCCCGCCGGGTCGAGCGGGAAGTGCCCGCCGAGACCGAGGCCGGCCTGCGAGGTGCTGACCACCTGGTCATGCATGACAAGGCCGTAGCCCACGCCGGCGCCGACGGTGAGCACGGCGAAGTTGGAGAACCCGCGGCCCAGGCCGAACCAGTGTTCCGCCGCCGCCAGCGCCACGACGTCGTTCTCGACCATGACCGGCACTTTCAGCTGCGCCTCTACGGCATCCGCCAGCGGCACCCCGCGCCAGCCCAGGAACGGTGCGCGGTCCACCACCCGGTTGTCGGAGACCTGGCCGCCGACGCTGATGCCGATGGCGGAGAACTCCTGCTCGTTCGCGAGCTCCCGGGCCAGGTCCACGATCACCGCGACGACGTCGGCCAGCTCATGGCTGGGCAGCGGGCGGGTGGCCCTGCTCCCCTCCGTGGCGCGCAGGTCGGTGGTGACGGCGACGGCGGTGTCGCCGGTGAGCTTCACGCCCAGGAACTGTCGGGCGTCCGCGACCACATCCAGCGGCTTCGCCGGGCGGCCCATGGCGCCCTCGAGCTGCTCGGTCACCTCCACCAGCAGGCCGCCATCGAGCAGGGGCCGTGCCAGACGGGTGAGCGTGGCCAGTGAGAGGCCGAGCCGTTGGGCCAGCACGCTGCGCAGGATCGGCCCGTGGATCAGGACCTCCCGGGCCAACTCGCTGGACGGTGCGCGGTAGCGGCGCTCGGCGGCATCGGCGGATGACATGGGTGGGCAACTTTCGATCGACAGTGCCGGCACGGCGCCCCGGCGCCATCGGCGCTCACGGGCCGGTGAGTACGATCAGAATACCGGTTACGCCCGCCCGGTTATGTTGCAAAACGCAAGAAAACGAAGCCGTCATTTCCGCCGATCTGTGGGTTTGCGGGCGGATCCGGCCAACTTGACTTTGCTTTACTTGCAATATAGAAATATATACATGTCCCACCACAGTGTCGTGAATAACAGTGTCGTCGTGAACAACAGGGCCGTCGTCCATCTCCGCAACGGCGGCACCAGCGTCCTCGTCGATACGAGCGGCCCCGCCCTGCCCGTGATCGTGCACTGGGGCGCCGACCTGGGCTCCCCCGACGCCGCCGACCTCGACGCCATCGTGCTGGCCACCCTGCCCCAGCGCGTCTCCGGCGGTCTCGACGTGCCGGCCCGCCTCGGCCTGCTGCCCCAGGAGACCACCGGCTGGCAGGGCACCCCGGGCCTGACCGGCAGCCGCGCCGGCCGGTTCTTCTCCCCCGCGCTGCTCACCACCGCCATCGAGCACACCGGCGACACCCTCACCGTGCACGCCACCGATGACATCAACCGTCTGGCCCTCCGGATCGACCTGGCCGTCGACGCGGCCGGCGTGCTGAGCTCGAGCCTCACGCTCACCAACACCGGCGACGACGACTACGACCTGGTCGACCTCTGCGTCACCCTGCCGCTGCCCGCCAGCGCCACCGAGATCCTGGACACCACCGGCCGGCACCTGCGCGAACGCTCCCCGCAGCGGCACGCCTTCACCCAGGGCCGGCACCAGCGCGACAGCCGCAAGGGCCGTCCTGGCGCGGATGCGACCCTGCTGCTGGCCGCCGGGACCCCTGGCTTCGGCTTCGAGAGCGGCCTCGTGCACGCCGCGCACCTGGCGTTCAGCGGCAACCACCGACTGGCCGCCGAGAAACTCGTTACCGGGTCGGCGTTCCTGCAGGCCGGCGAGCTGCTCGCCGCCGGTGAGATCCGCCTCGCCCCCGGCGCCGGCTACAGCACCCCCACCGTGATCGCCTCCTGGGGTGACGGGCTCAACGAGCTCTCCGCCCGCATCCACACCCGTCTGCGCTCCCGCGACGTGCACCCGCGCACCCCGCGCCCGGTCACCCTCAACACCTGGGAGGCGGTCTACTTCGACCACGACCTCGGCCGGCTCACCGCGCTGGCGCAGGCCGCCGCCCGCGTCGGTGTTGAACGGTACGTGCTCGACGACGGCTGGTTCCACGGCCGCCGCGACGACACCGCCGGCCTCGGCGACTGGGTCGTCGACGCCGATGTCTGGCCCGACGGCCTCGGCCCGCTGATCGACACCGTAACCGGCCTCGGCATGCAGTTCGGCCTCTGGGTCGAACCCGAGATGGTCAACCCGGACTCCGACCTGGCCCGCGCGCACCCCGACTGGTTGTTGCAGGCCGCCGAACGGCTGCCCGTCGAGGGCCGCCAGCAGCAGGTCCTCGACCTCTCGCACCCCGATGCCTACGCCTACATCCTCGAGAGCCTCGATGCCCTGCTCGTGGAATACCCCATCGACTACCTCAAGTGGGACCACAACCGCGACCTCGTCGACGCCGGCAGCACCCGCACCGGCACCGCCGCCGTGCACGAGAACGTCGTGGCCCTGTACGCCCTGCTCGACGAGCTCAAGGCCCGCCACCCCGGCCTGGAGATCGAGAGCTGCGCCTCCGGCGGCGCCCGCGTCGACCTCGGCATCCTCGACCACACCGACCGCATCTGGACCAGCGACTGCATCGACCCGATCGAACGCCTCACCATCCAGAAGTACACCGGCCTGCTGGTTCCCTACGAACTGATGGGGGCGCACATCAGCGGCCCCGAATCGCACTCCACCGGGCGACGCCACGACCTGTCGCTGCGCGCGGGCGTCGCCCTGTTCGGCCACCTCGGCATCGAGTGGGACATCAGCGCGCTGTCCGCGGCCGACGAGGCCGAGCTGATCAGCTGGATCGACCTCTATGAGGCCAACCGCGCCCTCTTCCACACCGGAACCTCGGTACACGTCGACCACCCCGACCCTGCCGTCGACCTGCGCGGCGTGGTCGCCGCCGACCAGAGCGAGGCGATGTTCGTCTTCAGCCTGGTGGCCAGCAGCGCGGCCTACCCGGTCGGGCCGCTGCGTTTCACCGGCCTGGCCGACGACACCCGCTACAGCGTGCGTCTGGTCAACCGGGAACACACCGGCGTGGGCAACGGCCAGTCCCCGCTGGTCTGGGCCGAGCGGCCACTGACCCTCACCGGCCGGGCACTGCGAACCATCGGCCTGCAGGGGCCGGTGCTCTTCCCCGAACACCTCGCAGTTTTCCAGATCACGTCCGCGTAAGCGGACCGAGCGCAAGGAGGCGCCATGACGACACCCCGCACCACATTCCACCCCAGACCTCGTCGCCGGCGGGCCACCGCCATGGTCGTCGCGGCCGCGGCCCTCGTCGCCCTGAGCGGATGCTCCGCCTCGGCCGGCGCCGGCGACGTCGTCACGCTCAACTTCTTCCAGTTCAAGCCGGAGGCCGTGGGCAACTTCACCGCTATCATCAAGGACTTCGAGGCCGAGAACCCAGGCATCAGGGTCTCCCAGAACTCCGTGCCAGACCCGGACACCGCCATCCGCACCCTGCTCGTGAAAGACAAGGTGCCCGACGTGCTCACGCTCAACGTGAACGGCAACTACGGCGAGCTGGCTCGGGCCTGCATCTTCGCCGACCTCGGCGAGAACCCGGTCGCCAAAACGGTCAACCCGGCCGTGCAGGACATCGTGCAGTCGCTCGGCACCTGCGGCGCCGACGGCACCGGCGAGGTCAACGCGCTGCCGTTCGCCAGCAACGCCTCCGGCATTCTCTACAACCCCGACATCTTCGCCGCGAACGGCGTGGAGGTGCCCACCACCTGGACCGAGCTCGTCGCGGCCGCCGACACCTTCCAGGCCAACGGGGTCTCCCCGTTCTTCTGCACGATGAAGGACTCCTGGACCGCCAACCCCGCCTTCGTCAACCTCGGCGGCACGCTGATGCCCGACGGCTTCTTCGACACCCTCCGCGAGGAGAGCACCAACGGGGCCGACACCGTCTCGTTTGCCCAGGACTTCGCCGAGGCCGCCGACAAGGAGGCGATGCTGTTCGACTACTGCCAGGACAACTTCGCCAGCCGCGACTACAACGCCGGCAACAAGGCCTTCGCCGACGGTGAATCGGCGATGTACCTGCAGGGCTCCTACGCGATCCCCGCCATCCGCGCCAACAACCCCGACGCGGCCATCGGCTCCTTCCCCTACCCGGTCACCGACGACGCCGACGCCCGCGTCGTGGTCTCCGGGGTGGACGTGGGCATCATGATCGGCCGGGACACCCCGCACGCAGCCGAGGCGCAGAAGTTTGTGGACTACCTGATGTCGCCCGATGTCGTGACCGCATACTCCGAGGCGCAGAGCACCTTCTCGCCGCTCAAGGATGCTGCACCCAACAACGACCCCGCCCTGGCCGGACTCGAGCCGTACTTCTCCGCCGGCACGATCATCGGCTTCATCGACCACCAGATTCCCGCGGCGGTCCCGCTGCCGAACCTGCTCCAGACGCTGGTGATCACCGGCGACACCGAGACCTTCCTCGCCGACCTGGATTCCGAATGGGACAAGGTCGCCGCCCGCACCACCACGCAGAGACAGGGGAAGTGAGATGACCGCCACGATGACGCGGGCGAAGACGCCCGCCGCGGCGCCGCGCACACCGGCACGCATCCGCTCGAATATCGCCAAGACGCCCCGCACCTTCTATTGGATGGTGGTGCCGGCCGTCGTGATCTTCTTCGCCCTGCACACCATTCCGGTCCTCAGTGGCATGTTCTTCAGCCTGACCAACTACGCCGGCTACGGCACCTGGGACCTGGTCGGCTTCTCGAACTACATCAACCTGTTCCAGGACGACCGGGTGCTCAACTCCTACGGCTTCACCTTCGGGTTCGCCATCGTGTCCACGATTCTGGTGAACGTGATCGCCCTGGCCATCGCGCTGGGCCTGAACTCGAAGATCAAGTTCCAGGCCGCGTTCCGCGGGGTGTTCTTCATCCCCTACGTGCTCGCGATCCTGATCATCGGCTACGTGTTCAACTACCTGTTCGCCAACTCGTTCCCGGCCATCTTCACCGCGCTGGGCCTGCCGGGGCTCTCGGACAACCTGCTGGCCAGCCCCGACTTCGCCTGGATCGGCATCGTCATCACCACGGTCTGGCAGGCGGCGGCGTTCAACGTCATCCTCTACCTGGCCGGGCTGCAGACCATCTCCGCCGACCTCTACGAAGCGGCCGCCATCGACGGCGCCTCCGGCTGGCGCCGGTTCCGGTCGATCACCTTCCCGCTGATCGGCGCGTACTTCACCATCAACATGGTGCTCTCGTTCAAGTCGTTCCTGCAGGTCTTCGACCAGATCGTGGCCCTCACCGCCGGTGGACCGGGCACGTCCACCGAATCCATCGCCCTCGTGATTTTCCGCGGCGGCTTCCAGGGCGGTGAGTACGGGTACCAGATGGCCAACGCCGTGGTGTACCTGTTCGTCATCATCATCGTTTCATTTCTCCAGCTGCGCATCCTGCAGCGCCGGGAGGCGAGCTTCTCATGACCGACACCCTCACCCAGACCACCGCGCCCGTGCCCGCCGAGCCGGATGCGCCCACCCGCGCACCGCGCACCCGCCGGCGCCTCGACGGCGGCAACGGCGGCACCAACTGGTGGCTCACCGCCCTGATCGCGGTGTGCTCGCTCACCGTGTTGATCCCGCTGTACTTCACCATCGTCACCGCGCTCAAGACGCCCGACCAGCTCGGCGGCACCGGGTTCGAACTGCCCACCAGCATCCGCTGGGAGAACTTTGCGGATGCCTACCAGCTGACGAACTTTCCGCGGGCGCTGATGAACACGGCCCTGATCACGGTGGGCGCGGTGTTCCTCACCCTGCTCACCAACTCGCTGGTGGCCTACGCGATCGCCCGCAACATGCACAAGAAGTTCTTCAAGGGGCTGTACTTCTACTTCCTCGCGGCGATCTTCGTGCCGTTCCCGATCATCATGTTGCCGGTGGTGAAGGAGACCGCGATGCTGGGCCTGGACACCCCAGTGGGCCTGGTGCTGCTGTACACGGTCTACGGGCTCTCGTTCAACATCTTCATCTTCGTGGCCTACATCAACTCCATCCCGGTGGAGCTGGAGGAGGCCGCCCGGCTGGACGGCGCAAGCACCTGGATGGTGTTCTGGAAGGTGATCTTCCCGCTGCTGTCCCCGATGAACGCCACGGTCGGCATCCTCACCTGCGTGTGGGCGTGGAACGACTTCCTGCTGCCCCTGGTGGTGCTCTCCGACCCGTCGGCGCAGACCCTGCCGCTGGCGCAGTTCATCTTCCAGGGCCAGTTCAACACCAACTACCCGGTGGCCTTCGCCTCCTACCTGATGGCCCTGGCCCCGCTCCTGGTGGTCTACGTCATCGCCCAGAAGTGGGTGGTCAGCGGCGTCACCCGCGGTTCGGTGAAGTAGCCGCCAGAGCGAACGTTTAGTGGGAAACAGTGACTTCATGAGGACGGAATTGCCCACAGGGTCCTAATTTGCGGCCTATTTCCCATTAAACGTTTGTCCAGGCCGCTCCCGGCTGTTGTGCCGGAGAATGGGAGGGACAGCAGAGGGGGCGGCATGTCGCGGAAGAGGCGAGCGGAACAACTTCGGGCGATTGCAGCACACGTCCTGACGGCACCGATCCTGCTCGAGGGGGATGCCGATGAGCTCCTCACGGTGATGCGGACCGGCGCACGCGCAGCGGGGATTCCGGAGACCGACCGCGCGTCGGCGACGCAACCGGCACGTGTCGTCGTGGTGGCCATCCAACGCGATGCCCGGCGGTCCTCCCTCGTGAAGGCGGCCTCCCTGCTTCGGGAACTGAACGACCACATCGCGCCGGACGCCGTGCGGATCATCGTGGTGCAGAGCCGCCGGTCCAAGCTCGCGCCCCCGAAGCTGCAGCGCCTGGTCGCGTCAGAGGTCCTGTTCCATGTGGCCCTGGCGCTCGCGAACGTCGTGCCGGGCCAGAAGGAGCGCACCCTCCGGCAGCGGTTCGGCCTCACAACCCTGGACGCTGCGGGATTCCGCATTCTGCGCTTCGGCTAGCAGCACGCACCCCGGCATTGCTAAGTGAGGGTTACCTAACTTAGAGTGGACCGCGATGTCTACTCCCACTGCCGCACCGGCCCGTCCCGTCCGTCCGCAGATCACCCTCTCCGTCGTCCGACGCGAACAGTTGAGCCCGCACCTGGTGCGAATCGTCCTCTCGGGCGAGCAGTTCGAGAACTTCGTGACGAACGACGCGACCGACAAGTACGTGAAGATCCACTTCGCCAAGCCCGAGCTCGGACTCACGCCGCCGTTCGATGCCGCCCTCCTGCGCGAAACCCTCGCCCCGGAGGACCTTCCGGTGACGCGCACCTACACGGTGCGCAACGTGGACCCCGACGCGCGCACCCTCTCCATCGACTTCGTCGTGCACGGCACTGAGGGTCTGGCCGGACCGTGGGCCGACGCGGCCCAACCGGGTGACCTCCTGTCCTTCTCCGGCCCCGGCGGCGGCTACGCCCCCGACCCCGGTGCGGCCTGGCACCTGTTCGCCGGCGACCAGTCCGCACTGCCCGCCATCGCATCCGCCCTGGCAGCGCTGCCCGCCACGGCTGAGGGACTGGCCTTCATCCAGGTTCCGAGCGCGAGCGAGATCCTGGACCTGGCCGCTCCCGGCGCGGTGCAGATTCAGTGGCTGTTCGGTACCGACCCCGGCCACCTGTCCACCGCGGTGGATGCCGCGACCTGGCTGCCCGGCCGGCCACAGGTATTCGCGCACGGCGAGCGCTCGGCGATGAAGGGCCTGCGCGAGGTCTTCTCGGCGCGTGGCGTGCAGCGCTCAGAGCTCTCCCTGTCGGGGTATTGGGCGCAGGGCCGAACCGAGGACCGGTTCCAGGCCGAGAAGCGTGAGCCGGTCGGCCAGATCCTCCCCGTTCCCGAGCCGTCACCGACGCTGAGTCGATGACGCCGCCCGTCGGGTGAAACAGCTCAGCACTCCCCCTGCCGCTGAGGGCTAGTCGACCACCGCGGCGACAGCTTCGATCTCGACGAGATGGTCGGTGTAGCCCAGGACCGTCACGCCCAGCAAGGTGCTCGGCGCGTCGTGCGCGCCGAAGGCGTCACGCACGACCGTCCACGCCTCGACGAGATCGCTCTGCCGGGCGGTCTATGAAGCGGATGACTCGTTGGCGGCGATTTCTTCGGCCAATTCCATGCAGCGCAGGCGGGCCGGGGACCAGTCGTAGGGCATCATTCCGATGGCTTCGTTGGCGCTCATGGACTCGTGCGCCCCGTCCTCATCGGTTACGGGGTGCAAAGCATCCCAGGAGTCGAAGAGCGCGTCATCTTCCTGCGCCAGGCCGGAATCTTCGATGACGGCGTGCAGCGCCAGTTCGAAGGCGTGCTGTTCGGCAGCCACCTGTGCCACGCGGGGGTCGTCGACAGCGATCATGTCGTCGAGTGCCTCCTCGGCGGTATCAACGCGGTCGGATTCCTCCCGCAGACCCCGGTGGGTGGCCAAGGCGATGAATCGGCCGGCTTGGACGGCCGCACCGAGCGGGCCGAAGATCCGCTCGGTGACCAGCAGGATGTCCAGGTCCGCCTGGCGCAGGGAGCCCTCGGGCAGGCTCGTGAGGCGGCTGGTGACGAAGTCGGGGAGCAGACCAAGTTCCCGGGCGCCGGCGACGTCGTAGTCGCTGTCGGCACCAGTTGGAGCCGGGTCAGCAAAGGCGTCACGGATGGCGTCCACGGCGATCCCGGCGTCGGCCATTTTGCGGATCCACAGCAGCCGGATTATCTCTCCGTAACCGTAGCGGCGGTCGTCACTGCCCCGCTCGGGCTCGGGGAGCAGGCCGATCTCTTGGTAGAGACGGATCGCCCGCGGTGTGGTGCCGACGAACGATGCCGCGTCACCGATCGTGACCTGACGCGGTGGAATAGGGATAAGGGACGAGTGTATGAGCGGGGCCTTCCTCAGCGGGGCGGGAAGTGAGTCCACCGAACCACATAACGCTACGGATAGGCGCAACTCCACGCTCTCCCGGTCAGAGCCGGTCCACCTCGATCAGGATGGCGGTCTCCGGATACAGAATCGGCGGCCGAAGCCCGATCTGCGCCAGCGCCGCCCCGGTGCTCTCCATCCCGGTCAGCCAGCGCGGCTGCTGGGCCTGGGTGGTGCCCGCCGCTCCGGCCGGTTCCACCAGCCGCACCTGGTAGCGCGCCGCCGGGTCGAGTCCGGGCAGCAGGATGCGTCGCGGGTTGCTGCCGCCGGCCGCGGCCAGTTGCACGTAGGCGAACACGGCCTCGCCGCCGTCCTGCGCCACGACGCCGTGCACGAACGCCGTGTCGTCGGCCTGCTCGACCCGCACCACCCTGCCGGTGTGCAGCAGGGCGCGCTTCTGCTTGTAATAGGCGGCCCAGGAGGCGAGGGCGGTGCGTTCGGCCGGGGCGGCCTCGGTGATGTCCCACTCGATCCCGGCGTGGCCGAAGAGGGCCGTGATCGCGCGGAAGGACAGGGCGTGCACCCGGCCGGTGGTGTGCGAGTGGGTCGGGCCGATGTGGGTGCCGAGCAGCTCGGGCGGGATCGCGAACTGGGTGTAGCGCTGAATGTATTGGCGTTCGAGGGCGTCGTTGCAGTCCGAGGTCCAGAACCTGTCTGCGTGCTGGGTCATGCCCAGGTCGACCCGCCCGCCGCCGGAGGAGCAGGACTCGATTTCCAGCCGCGGGTGCCGGCGCTTGAGCTCGTCGAAGAGCCGGTAGATCGCCTCGGTCTGGCGGCGCACGCCGGCCACGCCGAGGTGCGCGGGCTCGGTGAGCACCCGGTTGTGGTCCCACTTGATGTAGCTGATGCCGCACTCGGTGAGAATCGCGTCGACCTGGCCGAGCACGTGCGCGTAGGCGCCCGGGTGAGCGAGGTCGAGCACCTGCTGGTGCCGGGCCTCCGGCGGGATCCGCCCGCCGGCCTGGAAGATCCACTCGGGGTGCTCCCGGTAGACGTCGGAGTCGACGTTGACCATCTCGCCCTCGAACCAGAGCCCGAATTCCATGCCCGCCGCGGCCACCCGGTCGGCCAACGGCCGCAGCCCATCGGGCCAGACCATGGGGTCCACGATCCAGTCGCCGAGACCGGCGAAGTCGTTGCGGCGGCCGAGGAACCAGCCGTCGTCCAGCACGAAGCGTTCCACGCCCACCTCCGCGGCAGCGTCGACAAGGGCGCCGAGCTTGACCGGGTCGTGGTCGAAGTAGACGGCCTCCCACACGTTGAGGGTCAGCGGGCGCGGTCGGGTCGGATGCTGCGGCCGCGCCCGCAGCCAGCGGTACAGCCGGTCGGTCATGCCGTCGATGCCCGTGTCCGAGTACGTGGCGGCCACGGTGGGGGCGGTGTAGCCCGCTCCGGGGGCGAGGATCGATTCGCCGGGCAGCAGGAGTTCACCGGCGCCGAAAGCGGTCTGCCCGTTCGGGAGTCGTTCGACCAGGTGCCGGGTGTTGCCGCTCCAGAGCAGGCCGGTGCTCCACACCGAACCGGTTTGGTAGTCGGCGCCGTCGGAGAGCGCGAGTTGCACGATCGTGTAGTCGTGGCCCGAGCGGCCCTCGCGGATTTCGCGCGCCCAGGTGCCCACCTGGATGGGCCGGCGCTGCGGTTGGCGCTCCTTCAACCAGCGGCCGGTGAAGTCGAGGGTTTCGGTGGCGGCGTCAGGCAACGGCAGCCAGGTGGTGAGTTCGGTGAGGTCGAACGGGGTGGCGCCGTTGTTGGTGACGGTCTGGCTGATCAGGAGCACACCGGCCGGCTGATCGACGGCGGCTACGACGCCGTGGTGCGCGGCGACAGCACCTGGTAACCAACCTGGACAGGGGCCTACCGCGGTGCAGGGTCTTCTGTCACTCTGGGCGCCATGAGCATCCGAGCCCGAGTGGTGGTGGGCGTCTATCCAGGTCAGGCCGACGGCGTGGTGCTGCAGGCCGCTGTCTTCGCGGCGCGGTTCGACGCCGAGTTGGTCTGCGCCTGGGTGGACCCGGGCCGGCATCCGCGATCCGACCATGCCGACGTACCCGCACCGGGCAACGGCGCGGGCATCGACCCGTACCTCACCGCCCGCCTGACCCGCATCCTGGGCGGCCAGGACATCGAGTGGAGCACCCGCCAGCTCTCCGGCGACCCGGCCAGGGCGCTCGGGCAGCTCGCCGAGACGCTCCGGGCCGTGATGATCGTGGTCGGCACCAGGGACGGCACCGTGCGCGGCAGCCTGCAGGAGTTCTTCGCGGGTTCGATCGCGATGCACCTGGCGCACCGGCAGCACCGTCCCGTCGTCGTCGTCCCCCTGTCGCCGGTGTCGTTCGACGATGACGTGCCGTGGGAGTCCGAGTGAGCGGTGTACCCTTTTGCGTGGTGATGGATCCCACCTGAGCACCCGCTCGAACCGCCGACTGCGCTGATGGTTCCGGCCGACGAGACTGGTGGGTGACGGTGACGAGCTGGCCGAGCGGTGCTTCACTCGTCCTGCTCCGCCACGGCCAGAGCACCGCGAACGCCGCCGGCCTCTTCACCGGCATCCTCGACCCCGAGCTGTCACCGTCCGGCGCCGACGAGGCGCTGGCCGCCGCAGACCTGCTCACGGCGCACGACCTGGTCCCGGATGCCGTCCTCGTCTCCCCGCTGCAGCGCGCCAGGCAGACCAGTGCCATCGTGGCCACCGCGCTGGAGTTGCCGGCCGACGCTGTCCACACCGACTGGCGCCTGAACGAACGCAACTACGGCGCCCTCACCGGACGGTACAAGGACGATGTGCGCGCCGAGGTCGGCGAGGCCCAGTTCCTGGCCTGGCGCCGCTCGGTCGACACCGCGCCGCCGGCCATGTCCGACGAGCAGCTTGGCGGCTTCGCCGACACGGCCCTGTTCCGTGGCCTGCCCGCCCGGGCGCTCACCCGCAGCGAGTCGTTACGTGACGTGATGTCCCGGGTGGCCGAGATCCATACCGAACGGGTGCTGCCGCTCCTGGCGGATGAGCGCACCGTGCTGGTCGTGGCGCACGGCAACTCCCTCCGCGCGTATTGCGCCGTGCTCGAGACCCTCGACAAATCGGCCATCCACCGACTCAATCTGCCCACCGGGCATCCGCTGGTCTACCAGGCCGGCGGCCGGCGGTACCTCGATGCCCCACGTGCCGAGGCGGCCGCGCTCGCCCTCACCCTCGACGGCGGCACCTGATGGCAGTCCCGACCGGCGCGTCGCGCCCCGTACACCTGCGTTGGCCGCACCTCGCCCTCGTCTTCGCCGGCGGTACCGTCGGCACCGCGCTGCGCGAGCTCTTGGCGATCTCGGTGCCGCCGGTCGCGGGGGTGGCTGTCGTGATCGTGGGCATCAACATCGTCGGCGCCTTCGTGCTCGGGCTGCTGCTGGAGACCCTGGCCCGCCGCGGCCCAGACGAAGGCCGACGCCGGCAGCTGCGGCTGCTGCTGGGCACCGGCGTGCTCGGCGGCTTCACCACCTACAGCGCCCTGGCCACCGACACCGGCCTGTTGCTGGCCGACAGTCGACTCGGCGCCGCCCTGCTCTACGCGCTGGGCACGGTTCTGATCGGCGCGGCCGCCTCGTGGGCCGGGATCGGCGCGGCCGGGGCCCTGCACGGCCGGCGGCCGAATCCTAGCGGGACGGCGGCCCAATGACCCCGCTGCTCTTTGTCGCCGTGGCGCTGGCCGGCGGTCTCGGCGCGACCCTGCGGCTGGTCGTCGACGGCGTCGTGAAGTCCAGGGTGCGCACCACGCTGCCGGTCGGCACCCTGCTCATCAACGTGGTCGGCTCCCTACTGCTTGGACTCATCACCGGCCTCACCCTGGCGCTGTGGTTGCCGGAGGCCTGGCACCTGGTACTCGGCGGCGGCCTGCTGGGCGGTTTCACCACCTTCAGCACCGCCAGCTACGAGACCGTGCGGCTGGCGCAGGACCGGCGGTCCCTTCCGGCGCTGGTCAACGGGCTCGGGATGCTCGCGCTCGCGGTGGGCTGCGCCTTCCTGGGCCTCTGGCTGGGCCTGGGCGGGTAGCCCAGCGCGAGGTCAGATCGACTCGTTGTGCCTGGCGACCGCATCGGTCACCCAGGAGAGCTCGTCGACGAAACGACCGAGCAACCGGGCCAACTCTGTGCGGTCCTCTTCAGTCCACTTGCCGACCAGGGTTCCGTACACGTCCTGGGCGAGCTGGCGGTGCCGGGCGATGGCGGTACGCCCCTCTTCCGTCGCGGTGATGAGCACGCCCCGCCGATCGGTCGGATCGGATCGCCGACTCACCAGTCCGGATTTCTCCAGCCGCCGGATCTCGGTGGTCATGGTGGACTTGTCCACCGCCATCCAGCCCGCGAGCTTCGACATCCGCAGCGGCCCGGCGACGACGACGCGTTCCAGCAACCAGGAGTCCGTGCTGGAGAGGGCGGCACCGCTCGAATCGTGCAGCATCCGTTTATTGTCGGCGCGCGTCGACCAGCGGAGGATGGTCGACAGGGCCGATTCCAGAGCCTCACCGACCGTTGGAGCGGTTTCCCGGCTGTACACCATGGCTGAAAGTTTCCTGACTTTTCGGAGGCTGTGCGAATAGTTGGACGGATCCAACTAACATAGTGGAGCTACCTTACCTTTCGGTTGGGATGCGAATGGTTGGGCGACCCCAACTTAATCACACCACTACCCCCGCGGAGAACACCACCCATGGACATACCCGGCTACGTCTGGCTCCTCACGATCCTCGGCATCGTCGCCCTGCTCACCTTCGACTTCTTCTTCCACGTGCGCAAGGCTCACGAGCCGACCCTCCCCGAGGCCGCCAAGTGGTCCGCCATCTATGTGGGCATCGCTATCGTCTTCGGGCTCGGTGTTCTCTTCTTCGGCGGCGCCACGCTCGGTACCGAGTACTTCGCGGGTTACATCACCGAGAAGGCGCTGTCGGTCGACAACCTCTTCGTCTTCCTCATCATCATGGCCAGCTTCAAGGTGCCTCGCGCCGACCAGCAGAAGGTGCTCCTTTTCGGCATCGTCTTCGCGCTGATCGCCCGCACCGGGTTCATCTTCCTCGGCGCGGCGCTGATCAACTCGTTCGCCTGGCTGTTCTACCTGTTCGGCGCATTCCTCATCTACACCGCGGTCAAGCTGCTGAAGCCCGAAGCCGAGAGCGACGAGGCCGACAACTTCATCATCCGGCTGGCGAAGCGCCTGTTCCACACCACCGAGCGGTACGACGGCGACAAGCTCTTCACCATGGAGAACGGCAAGAAGGTCATGACGCCGATGCTTCTCGTCATGGTCGCCATCGGTGGCACCGACCTCCTGTTCGCGCTGGACTCCGTGCCCGCGATCTTCGGCCTCACCCAGAACGTTTACATCGTCTTCACCGCGACGGCGTTCTCGCTCATGGGCCTCCGCCAGCTCTACTTCCTCATCGACGGCCTGCTCGACCGCCTGATCTACCTCAGCTACGGCCTGGCCGCGATCCTCGGCTTCATCGGCATCAAGCTCGTGCTGCACGCCCTGCACGAGAACACACTGCCGTTCATCAACGGCGGCGAGCACGTCCCGGTCTTCGAGATCAGCACCGGCGTCTCGCTCGCCGTGATCATCGGTGTTCTCACGGTCACGGTCATCGCTTCGCTCGTCAGCCCGGCCGGCCGCGCGCACAGCGCGATCGCGCTCAGCAAGGCTTCGGCCAAGAAGTACCTGACCGGCGACTTCAGCGGCAAGGGTGAGACGCGCGACGAAACCTACGCTCTCGTCGTCGCCCACGAACGCGCCCTGGGCCTGCTCACCCCCAAGCACCGGGCTCGTGCCGCCGAAGACGAAGAGCTGCAGGCGCTGCTGGCCGAGGCGCACAACGCCCACGCCGGCGTCGCGCAGTAGCACCACCCCCGGAGCGGGCGGCGACGCGCGGTTGTCGCCGCCTCGCCGCCCGCTCCATACAGGATTTTCCGTGCCGGCGGCCTCTAGACTGGGCGCGCACTGGCGCTGACCAACACAAAACGTCATACGAAGGAGTACACAATGGGTTTGAGCTTGTCAAAGGGCCAGTCGCTCTCGCTGACCAAGGCGGATGGCGGCAGCCTCTCGAAGGTCCGCATGGGCCTCGGCTGGGACAGCGCCGCCCCCGTCAAGCGCGGTCTGTTCGGTCGCGGCAAGGCCGCAGAGGTCGACCTCGACGCATCGGCGATCTTCTTCGACGCCGCCGGCAAGGTCCTCGACACCGTCTGGTTCCAGCAGCTCAGCAGCAAGGACGGCTCGACCCGCCACACCGGCGACAACCTGACCGGGGCCGGCGACGGCGATGACGAAACCATCCTCGTCGACCTCGCCCAGGTGTCCGCGGCGGTCTCGCAGATCGTTTTCGTCATCAGCAGCTACAGCCAGCAGACCTTCGACCTCGTCGAGAACGCGTTCAGCCGCCTCGTCGACGACTCGTCCGCCGGCACCCCCGAGGTCGCCCGCTACCAGCTGACCGACAGCGGCCCGCACACCGCCATGATCATGTCGAAGGTCTCCCGCGACGGCACCGGCTGGACCTTCAAGGCCATCGGCGAGCGCGCCACCGGCCGTTCGGCCATGGACCTGCTCACCGCGGCGGCGAAGGTCCTCTAACCGCGCCACCGCACGGCCGTTCACCCACCCCATACACACAAGGAGAAAATTCCCATGGCAGGTCTGACACTCGCAAAAGGCAACAACCTCTCGCTGACCAAGGTCAGCCCCGGACTCACCGTCGCGACTGTCGGCCTGGGTTGGGACCCGCGCACCACCAGCGGCGAAGCCTTCGACCTGGACGCCTCCGCGCTCCTCATCGGCGACAACGGCAAGGTGCGTTCCTCCGCCGACTTCATCTTCTACAACCAGCCTGCCTCGGCAGACAAGTCGGTTGTGCACCTCGGTGACAACCGGTCGGGAGCCGGGGACGGCGACGACGAGCAGATCAACATCGACCTGCGTCAGGTGGCCAGCGACGTCTCCCGCGTGGTGATCGTGGTCTCGATCGACCAGGCCGACGCACGCCGCCAGAACTTCGGCCAGGTGCGCGGGGCGTACTGCCGCATCGTCGACCAGGACGATCAGGAAATCGTGCGGTTCGACCTGAGCGAGGACGCGGCACCCGAGACCGCCATGCTGTTCGCCGAGGTCTACCGCAACGGCACCGACTGGAAGTTCAAGGCCGTCGGCCAGGGCTACACCACCGGACTCGCGGGCATCGCCACCGACTTCGGCATCTCCCTCGACTAACCGGCCCACGCTCGTCGCCGCCCGCCGCACCAGAATCAGACAGGACCACGCATGAGTTCACCCCTCTCTCCCCCGGACGCCTCCGAGCTGGCCCTGGTGCTGAAAGCGCCGGATGCACCGGACATCGTGGTGGCGGACGACGCGCCCGGCATGGTGCCGGTTCCGGCCGAGCGGCAGCAGGAGATCGCCCGTCAGGCGCGGGAGTTCGTGGCGGATGTCTCGTCCCTGGATCCGCGGACCCCCGAGTTCAGCGCGAAGATCGAGGGCATCTCCGGCCTCGCGAGCGCCGAGATGGTGCAGTCCAGCGGCTACTCCACCCGCATGCTCGAGCGCTCGTCGACTTCGGTCGCCGGCGCCAAGCGCACCGGCAACAGCGCGCAGATCACCGTGGCGAACACTCTCGGCGAGCTGCGCTCGACCGTTGAGGACCTCACGCCCAACGACGCCGACCTCGGAATGGGACGCAAGATCCTGGGCTTCATCCCCGGCGGGAACAAGCTGGCGAAGTACTTCCAGAAGTACGAGTCAGCGCAGACCCAGCTCGACGCGATCATCAAGTCGCTGATGAGCGGGCAGGACGAACTCCTCAAGGACAACGCGTCGCTGGCCGGTGAGAAGGTACAGCTCTGGGAGACCATGCAGACGCTGAGCGAGTACGCGGTCTTCGCCAAAGCCCTGGACAACGCCACCGTCGAGAAGATCGACGCCTCGCGGTCCGCCGGTCGCATCGACGAAGCACAGAAGCTCGAGGCCGACGTGCTCTTCCCGATCCGCCAGCGGCACCAGGACATCCTCACCCAGCTCGCCGTGTCGGTGCAGGGCTACTTGGCGATGGACCTCATCCGCAAGAACAACCTGGAACTCATCAAGGGTGTCGACCGGGCGCGCACGACGACCATCGCGGCGCTCCGCACGGCCGTCATCGTGGCGCAGGCCCTGGCCAACCAGAAGATGGTGCTCGACCAGATCGACGCGATCAACACCACCACCAACAACATGATCCTCAAGACCAGCGAGATGCTCAAGGACCAGACCGTGCGCATCCACGAGCAGGCGTCGAACTCCGGAGTGAGTGTCGAGACGCTGCAGAAGGCCTTCGACAACGTGTTCGCCACCATGGACGCGATCGACACCTTCCGCGCCGCTGCTGCCAAAAACATGGAGGGCACGGTCTCGGCTCTCGAAACAGGACTGCAGAAGGCGAAGCCGTACCTGGAACGCAGCAAGCAGGGGGAACAGCGCGAGCTACGCTAGACAATCGGGCAACGTAACGAGGACGGTGAGGGCATGGCGTTCGGCAAGTTCGTAGACTCTCTGTTCAAGGGTCCGGCGACGACGGATGCCCCCTCCGCGGCCGTGGAGCCGGCCGGCGTCGTGGAATCCGAGGATGAAGCGACACGGCGCGCCCTCGACCATCTGCGCGCAGCCGTTCGGAGCTCCGGGGGCGAACTGCCCACCCTGCTCACCTCCAGGCTCGCCCAGATCGACGACCTGCTCCGTCGCGTCATCGAAATGGTCGCCGCCCAGAACGCCTCGACCGAGCAGCGCGTGTTGCTCGATGCGATGATCCGGGACTACCTGCCGACCCCGCTGCGGGCCTACCTCGCCCTGCCAGAGCCCGAACGCACCAACACCTCCGCTGCCACCCTGCAGTTCTCGGCCCAACTCGGGATCCTCGAAGAAACCATCGGCGACCTGCTCAACCAGATTCGCATCGGCGCCATCGCGGAGCTCTCCACCCACGGGCGTTTCCTGGCCGACAAGTTCGCGGCTCCCACCCTCACGCTGGACGGACGATGACCTCACTGATTCCGGGGGCCAACGCCGCCCTGACCGCCGAGAACCCGGGGCTCACCGAGCTGATGATCGGCTTCGGATGGGAGATCATCCCCAGCCGCGGTCCGCAGTCCGAGCTCGTGCCCCTGGCCATCCTGTGTGACGCCCAGGGCAAGTCGCTCTCCAACGACCATCTCGTGTTCTTCAACCAGATCGTCAGCCAGGACGGCTCCGTCGGTTTCCGCGACGACCTGGACACCGAAGAGATCGACGTCGACCTCGCCAGGGTGCCCGCCGAGGTCGCGAAGATCGTGTTCGTCGTCTACGTGGACCCCGACGTGCGGGGCGCCGGCAACTTCTCCTCGGTCCGTTCCGCGTACGTCCGGGTGGCCACCCGCGACAACCGCGAGCTGGTGCGTTTTGTTCTCCCGGCCGGCGAGTACCGCACCGTGGACGTGCTGATGTTCGGCGAGCTCTACCGCCACCGTGACGACTGGAAGTTCCGTGCCCTCGGCCAGGGCTATTCGACGGGCCTGCGCGGGGTCGCCGCCGATTTCCGGATCGACCTCTGACCGGTGGCACTGAACAGCTCCCCGGTCCGCACCGACATTGGGTTCCTGCGCCGCCGCGTCAAGCCCGCAGCGCCGACCGCCGTCGCGCGCGATGCCGCCGCCACCGAGCCGGAACCTCGTCGGGCCGCATCCGCCGGGTTGTCTCTCGCCCCCGCGACGACCGGCACAGCAGCTTCACCGGCCCGCCCGGGATCCGTCGCGACGGCGCCGGCCACCGTCTCGCCGGACTCGCTTCCCTTCCCGGCCCCCTCGATCGACGAGGTTCGCGAGCTGGGCGAGAACGAGCCGGTACTCCGGCTCAACGCCCGCGAGTCCGCTGTGGGCAGCCTCATCGTGAGCGGCGCCGACCTCGCCGCGTGGGAGGACGCCGACCGGGTGACCGGCTCGGAGAGCGCTGCAGGCGACACCGCCGGCACTCCCGTGACGACAGCCGGCAATCGGCCGCTGGTGGGATTCGACGAGGCCGATGCGATCGTCTCCCTGCGCCACTTGCAGAGGCTGCGACGCGCCCTGTTCATCGCACGCGGACCGCACACCCTCGGCGTGCAGATCTTCGACGGCTCCACGGTCACGACCGCTCGGGGTGACGACTCACGGATGTTCATCCTCTGTTTGCTGAGGGTCGGTAACCTCATCGAATTGCGGGCGGAACCCGTGGACCGCACGGCGTCTGACGAAGCGATTCTGAGCCAGTTCGGTTTCACCCTCACCCCCCACGTCGCTACTCGAGAGTCCCGGAGCCGATAATCCCCCATGCGCCACTTCGCCTTCCTCGATGACTCCCAGACCGACCAGCTGTTCCACCGGCGGCCCCAGGAAATCTCGGTCGACTCGCCCGCCCCGCTGCTCGCCGCGTTCCTCGGCGCCACGCTCTACTGCCCCGGCGACCGTCCCGCTATCGCCGACGACGTCATCAAACAGGCCTCTCGCGGCTGCGTCAGCATGGTGCTCTGCCTCGAGGACTCGATTGCCGACAGCGCAGTGGATGGCGCGGAAATCAACGTCGCCGAAGCGATCAGAGCCCTGCACCGCACCGCGACGGACAAGCCTGATACCGCCCTCCCCCTGCTCTTCGTGCGGGTGCGCACCCCGGAACAGATGTTGCGGGTGGCCGAGTCCTGCGGTGCGGGCCTGGCTCTGCTCAGCGGATTCGTGGTCCCCAAGTTCGAGAACGAAACCGGCTATGCCGAGGGCTTCTTTGTTGCGCTCCGCGAGATCCAGCGGCAGAGCGGCGCCGACGGCTCGCGGGGCGGCCAACGGCTGCGACTGATGCCCATTCTCGAGTCTCCGAACATGATCCACAGCGAGACGCGTACCTCGGCGCTCGCGTCGATCCGCACGATTCTGCACGACAACCGCGAGGACGTGCTGGCCGCGCGCATCGGCGCGACCGACCTGTCCAGCGCCTTCGGGCTGCGCCGCTCGCGCGACCTCACGGTGTACGACGTCAAGGTGGTCGCCTCGATGATCTCCGACATCGTGAACGTGCTGGGCCGGTCAGACGACAGTTTTGTGATCACCGGCACGGTGTGGGAGCACTATGAGACCGAGCGCATCCTCCGACCGCAGCTGCGTATGACCCCGTTCGTCGAAGCCAACGAGAGAGAACTCCGGCACCGGCTGATGCTGGGCGGCCTGGACGGGCTGATCCGCGAGATCTCCCTCGACCAGGCCAACGGGCTCCTCGGTAAAACCGTGATCCACCCCACCCACGTGTCGGTCGTGCACGCCCTGTCTGTCGTGAGCCACGAGGAGTTCCTCGACGCCGCGGTCATTCTCGACAACGTGGGCGGCGGAGCCAGCGCGTCCCCGTACGGCAACAAGATGAACGAGGCCAAGCCGCACTCCGCGTGGGCGCACAAGACGATGCTGCGCGCCGACGCCTTCGGGGTGGCCTCGGAGTCCACCACCTTCGTCGACCTCCTCGAAGCGAGCATGCGGTGACGGTGGCAACGGCCCTCGACATCCACGTGGCCACCGACCACACCCGGAGCATCCTCGGCGTCGACGAACTCGTCGGCATCGCCCTCCGCCACAACCCCAAGCGCGCCCACCTGCTCGTCTCCACGGTGCTCGCCAAACACGTGCCGACGGTGCCCGGCATCGCCCTGGCGGCCGGGGAACTGCTCGGGTTGCTCGTCTCCGCGGTCATCACCGGCGGCTACCCTCCGGCCGCGAACGAGTTGGGCGACCGATTCGCTGTTCTGGTGGCCCGGCTGGCCGAGAAGGCCGAGTCGACGGATGCCGAATCCCTGGCCCAGGCCCACCGCAATCTGACGGACCTCCGCCGCGACATCCGCGCCGCGACGGCGCCGCAACCGGACGTCGTGACGTTCGGCTACGCCGAGACAGCCACCGGCCTCGGCCAGCTCGTCGCGGACGCCCTCGGCGCCTACTACCTGCACTCGACCCGGCACGCGCCGGCCGGGGCGACCCCGTTCGCCGGCTTCGCCGAGGAACACTCCCACGCCACCGACCATGCCCTGCTGCCGACAGACCCGCACTGGCTGCGCGCGGGCGGCACGACGATTCTGGTCGACGACGAACTGAGCACCGGCACCACGGTGATCAACACGATCACGGCGCTGCATGCCCTCATCCCGCAATCGCACTGGGTGATCGCCTCGCTGATCGACCTGCGGTCCCCCGCCGACCTCGGCCGTTTCGACGAGCTGGCGACCACGCTCGGCACCCGCATCTCCGTGGTCTGCCTGGCCGCCGGCTCGATCGGGCTCCCCGCCGACGTGCTTCCCCGTGCCGGCCGGATGATCGAGTCGATGCCCGTCATCACCCCGGCGCCCGCCGCTGCCGGCGAGGTGCACCTGCTCGACTGCACCGACCTCGCCCCGCTGCGAAGCGCCCGATTCGGCACCATGGCGCCCGCGGACGCCGCCCTCGCCGCGGCGGTCGCCGATCGTGTGGCCGCCCTGCTCCCCGCCGGGGAGGCGACCGCGGACGACCGCGGGGTCCTGGTCCTGGGCTCGGAAGAGTTCATCGCCCTGCCGATGCTGACCGCGGACGAGCTCGGACGCGCCGCCACGCCGCTGTTCGTCAGGTTCTCCACCAGCACCCGATCGCCGATCGCCGCCCTCGATGCGGCCGACTACCCGATCAGAAGCGCCATCAGTTTCCGCAGCCACGACACCACCTCCGACGGCGACGGCGTGCGATTCGCCTACAACCTCACCGCCGGCCATCGCCGGTTCGGCACCGTGGTGTTCATACCGGAACCCGGCACCGACCCCGCCCGGCTGACCGGTGCCGACGGCGTGATCGACGCCCTCCGCCGCGTGAGCGACCGCATCGTGGTCGTGCTCCTGACCGCTTCAGCCCCCACCGATGGGATACCCACCCCGTGACCACCAGCCCTCTCCCGCCGGCGGCCGTGCTGCCGCATCCGCTCAGCGGCCCCGCCTTCGGCTCATACGCCGCCGAGGACGTGAGCTGGCTGCTGCAGGACCTGCAGGGCGTTGCCCTCGAGGCACCGGCCGAGGAACGCGAGCACGCCATCCAGACCGGGGCGGCGAACTACGCCGAGTCGTTACCCATCGAGTACCTGCCGTCGCCGGAATACGAGGCGCTCTACCGGGAGGCGCTTCAGCGTTCCGGCCGCCGGCTCGCTGTAGCCGTCGGCGTCGTCACCGACCTGGCCCTCGCCGCCCGCGGTGACCGGCCGGTGTTCGTCTCCCTCGCCCGGGCCGGCACCCCGATCGGCATCCTGATGCGGCGCTGGGCCCAGCAGGCGCGCGGGATCGACGTGCCGCACTACACGATGAGCATCGTGCGCGGCGTGGGGCTGGACCAGACCGCCCTGCGCTACCTCGCCGCCCACCACGATCCGGAGCAGATCATCTTCGTCGACGGCTGGACCGGCAAGGGCGCCATCGCGCGGGAGCTGTCCGCGGCGATCGCCCTGTTCGGCCGGACCGACGGTGTGTTCTTCAGGGACGACCTGGCAGTGCTGGCCGACCCAGGACACTGCGTCACCATCCACGGCACCCGCGAGGACTACCTGATCCCGTCCGCCTGCTTGAACTCCACGGTGTCCGGGCTCGTGTCCCGCACCGTCTTCAACCGGGATCTGATCGGCGAGGACGAGTTCCACGGCGCCAAGTTCTACGCCGAGCTGAGCCCCAACGACGTCTCGGGCGACTTTCTCGACACCGTCTGCGGCTACTTCACCGATGTCGCCGCCGACGTCGCCGCCGGAGTCGCGGCGGCGAGCGGCGAGGACCGCACCCCGTCGTGGGTCGGCTGGAAGGCTGTCGAGAAGATCAGCACCGAGTACGGCATCAACGATGTGAACCTGGTCAAGCCGGGAGTCGGCGAGACCACCCGGGTCCTGCTGCGCCGGGTGCCCTGGAAGGTGCTGGTGCGGGCGGATGCCGTGGCGGATGTCGCGCACGTGCTGCTGCTGGCCGAGCAGCGCGGCGTCCCGATCGAGGTCGTTCCCGACCTGCCGTACAGCTGTGTCGGGCTCATTCGGCCCGGTCGCGGGATTGCGGGTGCACAGTGACCGGCATGCCCCTGGTCGCCTGCGATCTCGACCGCACCCTCATCTACTCATCGCGCGCCTTCTGGCTCGAGACGACCGACGCCCAGGCTCCACCGATCGTCGTCTCCGAGGTCTATCAGGGCGTGCCGATCTCGTTCATGACGCGCGCCGCCGAGCAGCTTCTGCTCGACCTCGCCGCGACCGCCACGTTCGTGCCGGTCACCACCCGCACCGTCGCCCAGTACAGCCGGGTGCAGCTGCCGGGGTCGGTGCCGCGCTTCGCCATCACCACTAACGGCGGCACGATCCTGGTCGACGGTGAGGTCGATCCGGCGTGGTCGCACACACTGCAGGCCCGGTTGGGCGCGGAAGCGGCTCCGTTGGCCGAGGTCAGGGCCCTGCTCGAGGATCCGGCCGCCGGGGAGTGGATTGTGCGGGTGCACACCGCGGAGGACCTGTTCACCTACGCGATCATCGACCGGGAGGCGATGCCCGCGGACTGGATCGCCGGGCTGCACGTGCGGTGCCGGGCGCTCGGCTGGACCGTCTCCGTGCAGGGACGCAAGCTTTACTGTGTGCCGGAAGCCGTGAACAAGAGCGCCGCCGTAGCCGAGGTGCACCGCTGGCTCGGCGCCCCCACGGTGCTGGCCGCCGGCGACTCGCTCCTCGACCAGCGGATGCTGGAGGAGGCGCACTTCGCCTTCCGGCCGGCGCACGGCGAGCTGCATGACGCGGCCTTCACCAGGCACAACCTGGCCGTGACCGCCCGGCGGGGCATCCTGGCCGGGGAGGAACTGCTGCACTCAATCACCCGGCAGGTGCTGTCGAGCTGAATTTCTTTCCCGTCCTGTCGATCCAGGCCCGCCCCGTTCGACGCATCATGTAGAGGGACGCACTCGGCGCCCTCCACGAGTGAGGAGAACCCGATGAAGTACATGCTGATCATGCGAGCAACCGAAGCGGCCCGTCAGGACTACGACACGGCGGACATCAATCAGATCATCGAGAAGATGGGTGCATACAACGAGGCCCTGGTCAAGGCCGGCGTAATGCTCGCCGGCGACGGTCTGGCCGACTCGATGGCCGACAATTTTGTGGTCGACTTCGCCGCAGACCCACCCATCGTGACCGACGGCCCCTACGGCGAAACCCACGAGCTGTTCAGCGGCTTCTGGATGATCCAGGTCGCGTCGAAGGAGGAGGCCATCGAGTGGGCGAGCCGGTGCCCGCTCGGACCGGGGTCGAAGCTCGAGGTACGCCGGGTCACCGAGATGAGCGATTTCGGTGAGGCGGCCGACAACCCGATCCTTGCGCAGCAGGAGCTCTGGCGCGCCGAGAGCGGCCAGGTCTAGCGGGCTTCGGCCGGCAGGCTGGGGTCATGGCCGATCCGCGGCGCACCGTGGACGCGGTCTGGCGCATCGAGGGCGCCAGGATCGTCGCCACGCTCGCGAAGATGACCAACGATGTGGTGCTGGCCGAGGATCTCGCCCAGGAAGCGGTGGTCGACGCGCTCAGGCAATGGCCGGAGGCGGGCATCCCCCGGAACCCCGGGGCCTGGCTCACGGCCGTCGCCAAGCGCAAGGCCATCGACACCTGGCGGCGACGCGAACGCCTCGATGAGAGGTACCGGGCGATGGCCCATGATCTGGTGGGCATCGGCACCGCCGCGGATGCTGGGGAACCGATCGATGACGACGTGCTGCGGCTGGTATTCATCGCCTGCCACCCGGTGCTCGCCCGCGAGGCTCAGGTCGCGCTGACGCTGCGGCTGATCGGCGGCCTCACCACCGAGGAGATCGCCCGGCTGTTCCTGGTGCCGGTGGCCACCATCCAGCAGCGCATCCTGCGGGCCAAGAAGACCCTCGCCGCGGCGGGGGTGCCTTTCGAGGTGCCCGACCCGAGCGAGTGGCGGTCCAGGCTCGGCGCCGTGCTCGGGGTGGTCTACCTGATCTTCACCGAGGGTTACGCGGCCACGTCCGGCGACCATTGGCTGCGCACCGACCTCGCGAACGAGGCGCTGCGGCTTGCTCGGGTACTCGCCGGTCTCACCCCGCGGGAGCCCGAGGCGCACGCGCTGGTGGCCCTGATGGAGCTGCAGGCCTCCAGGTTCGGCGCCAGGGTGCGCGCCGACGGCACGCCCATCCTGTTGGCCGATCAGGACCGCCGTCGCTGGGACCACGGCCAGATCGCCCGTGGGCAGGCCGCCCTCGCCCGCGCCGACGCGCTGGGCCGCGGCCGGGGCAGCTACGCCCTGCAGGCCGCGATCGCCCAGTGCCACGCGAGGGCCCCCAGCGTGGCGGACACCGACTGGGACCGGATCGTGTTGCTCTACGAGGCACTCGGCCGGATCGCGCCGAACCCGGTGGTTGAGCTCAACCGCGCGGTAGCGGTGGCCATGGCGACCGGTCCCGCATCCGCACTGCGCATCGTCGACGACCTCGCCGACGACGGCGCCCTGCGTGGTTCGGCCCTGCTGGCGAGTGTGCGCGGCGAACTACTGGCCCGGCTCGGCCGCGCCCAGGAGGCCCGGGCCGAGTTCCTCACGGCCGCCGCCCTCACCGCGAACACGCGGGAACGTGACGTCCTGCTCGCCAAGGCCGACGCGCAGGGCTAGAGGCGGGCGCGGAGCTCGTCGACGCGGGCGCGGATGTCGTCACGGACCAGTCGCATGCGCTCCATGCCCTCGATGCCGCGCTCGGAGGGCTCGTCCGTGATCCACGTCTCGAACCTCGTTCCGGCCACCTCATCGACCTGCGCCTCAGACCCGAGGATCACGACGACGTCGGCAGCGGCCACCATGGACGCGGTGATGGCCTTCGGCTGCTCGTCTCCGACGCGGATTCCCAGCTCGGCCAGTGACTCCACGGACTGAGCGTTCAGGGCCGCCGCGGGCTTCGTTCCCGCCGAGAACACCTCGACACCGTCCCCCGCCGCTGCCCTCATCAGTGCGGCCGCCATCTGCGACTTCCCACCGTTCTTCTGGCAGACGAACAGAACGGATGGGATACGGGTCTCGGTCATGCCGCAATCGTACCCACCGCGGCTTGCGCACCGGTCCGTGCGGGTGCCCACCGAACTATGCGGGGCAGGCGCCGGTATGCGGGTGGCGCGCCACCCGCATACCGGCGCGGCACCCGCAGATCGTGGCGACCGGCCCGCACCCGCACCTCGTAGGCTGAACCCGTGGGGGACACCAGAGAACGCGCAGTGGTAGCCGGGGCATCCGGGTTCATCGGCCAGAGACTCGTTCGCGAGCTCCGCGACCAGGGCTACGAGGTCGCCCGCATCGGCCGCACCGGGCCCGACGCGCGCTGGGACGACGACACCGCCGTGCGGGAGCTGATCGACGGTTCCGCCCTGGTCATCAACCTGGCCGGCAAGAGTGTCGACTGCCGGTACACCGACCGCAACCGCACCGAGATCCTGCACTCCAGGGTCAACACCACCCGGCAGCTCCGCGAGGCCATCCAGACGAGCGCGCGGCCGCCGCGGGTGTGGCTGAACGCGAGCACCGCCACCATCTACAGATACGCGATGGACCGCCCGATGACCGAGACCCACGGCGAGATCGGCTCCGGCTTCTCGGCGGACATCGCCCGCAACTGGGAGGACGAGCTCTTCGCCGGTGTCCTGCCCGGCACCCGCCGGGTGGCGCTGCGGATGGCCATCGTGCTCGGTGACGGTCCCGCCACCGCGATTCTCGCGCGCCTGGCACGCCTCGGGCTGGGTGGGCCGCAGGTCGACGGGCGGTGGTTCCCGCACCGGCGCTACCGCGGCATCGGCACTCAGCCGAGCGGAGACGGCACGGCGCCGACCCATCACTCCCGCGGGCGGCAGCGCTTCAGCTGGATCCACATCGACGATGTCATGGCATCCATTCGGTTCATCGTCGCCCACGACGGACTCGCCGGGCCGGTCAACCTGGCCGCGCCGCACCCCAGCGACAACCGCACGCTCATGGCGACGCTACGCCGCCGGGTGGGCGCCAGGCTCGGCTTGCCGGCGTTCCGTTGGATGCTGGAACCGGCCATGTGGCTGCTGCGCACCGAACCCGAGCTGGTGCTCAAGAGCCGCTGGGTGGAACCGGAACGCCTGGTCGCCGCCGGATACCGGTTTGCCTGGCCTGAACTCGAGCCGGCCATCTACGATGTGGTCGCTAGATCGGCACGACCATGACCGGGAATCGTGCCCGCGGCTCCGTCACCGCCGTGGCAGTCCGCGTCGCGCGGAGGATCGTCCAGGCGACCCTCAAAACGGCTCTGGTGATCGTCGACGCGCTGAACATCGGCCCCGGCTCCGCGACATCGTCGGTGGCGCACCTGCCCGTCCTGCTTCCGCGCCCGGGCGGGGACGAGCCGTCCGCCGCCCAGCCCCGCAGGAAGCCGCGTTTTCGCCGCCGCCGCCCGCGTCGCTCCAACTAGGCAGCAGCCCCGCGCCGAATCGTCCAGTCCCCACCGAATTGCGGATGCGGGTCACAGCCGCACGTCACTCCGCGAAATCGGAGCTAGAGTGTTTTTCATGCCTCAGATACGCATCAAAGACGCGGCCGCGTTCTTGAGTGTCAGCGACGATACCGTGCGCCGGTGGATCGACAACGGCGTGCTGCCCAGCTCGAAGGACGCCTCGTCCCGCACCGTGGTCGACGGCCTGGCGCTGGCCCAGCTGGCGCGCACTAACGCGGTGCTCCCGGAGGATCCGTCCGGAATCGGCCGGTCCGCCCGCAACCGGTTCGTGGGCCTCGTGACCGACATCGTGATGGACACCGTGATGGCCCAGGTTGAGATCCAGTGCGGCCCGCACCGCGTGGTCTCGCTGATGAGCAGTGAAGCCGTACGCGAACTCGGCCTGGAACTCGGCTCGGTCGCCATCGCCGTGGTCAAGGCCACGACGGTCATCGTCGAAACACCCCAGGGGCGAGTCTGACCGTGGCCCGCGTCACCCGCAGCCTCGCGACCGCAGTCGTGATCAGCCTGACCCTCACCGGATGCGGGTCCGCGACCCCGTCACCGACCGGCTCCGCCGCCGCGCTCGGGGGCGACATCACGGTCTACGCCGCCGCGTCGCTGCAGGGCACCTTCACCGAGCTGGCCGCGTCCTTCGAAGCCGCCAACCCGGGCACCACGGTGGTGCTGAACTTCGCCGGCTCCTCCGCCCTCGTCACCCAGATCATCGAGGGCGCCCCGGCCGACGTTTTCGCCTCGGCAGACACCGATAACATGGCCAGGCTCACGGATGCGGCGCTGGGCGACGGCGAGCCCGTGGACTTCGCCACCAACGTCCTGACCATCGCGGTGCCGCCGGGCAACCCCGCGGGTATCACCGACCTCACCGACCTGACCAGACCCGACGTCAGGCTCGTCGCCTGCGCCCCCGAGGTACCCTGCGGCGCCGCGGCCGAGACCGTGGCCGCGAGCGCGGGGGTCACGCTCAGCCCGGTGAGCGAAGAATCATCCGTCACCGATGTGCTCGGCAAGGTCACCTCGGGTGAAGCGGACGCCGGCCTGGTCTACGTCACCGACGTCGCCGCCGCGGGCGCCGCGGTCGAGGGCATCGAGTTCGCCGAGGCCGCCAGCGCCGTCAACACCTACCCGATCGTGCCCGTGACCGGCTCGGCATCCGTTGACGTGGCCCGGGCGTTCGTCGACTACGTCACCGGCAGCGCCGGCGCCGCCGTGCTGCGCGCCGCGGGCTTCGGGGCGGCGTGATCTCATGACGGTTCCCCGTTGGGTCTTCGCCGTGGCCGGCCTCGGCGCGGTCTTCGTGCTACTGCCGCTCGTGGCGATGGTGCTCAGGGTGAACTGGACCGAGTTCGTTCCGCTGATCAGCTCGGAGTCCTCGGTCGCCGCGCTGCTTCTCAGTCTGCGCACCTCGCTGGCGGCGACCGCGTTGTGTGTAGTCTTCGGCGTGCCGATGGCGTTGGTCCTGGCCCGCACCGACTTCTGGGGGCAGAAGGTGCTCCGCTCGCTGGTGTTGCTCCCCCTCGTGCTCCCCCCGGTCGTCGGCGGCATCGCGCTGCTCTACACCTTCGGCCGCCGGGGACTGTTGGGCAAGACCTTCGAACTCCTGGGCATCGAGATCGCCTTCTCCACCACCGCCGTCGTGATCGCGCAGACCTTCGTCGCCCTGCCGTTCCTGGTGCTGAGCCTGGAGGGCGCCCTGCGCACGGTGGGCAGCCGGTACGAAGCCGTCGGCGCCACCCTCGGCGCCAGCCCCACCACGGTGCTGCGCCGCATCACCCTGCCCCTGGTGCTGCCGGCCGTGCTGTCGGGCGCCGTGCTGTCGTTCGCCAGGGCACTGGGCGAGTTCGGCGCCACCCTCACCTTTGCCGGCAGCCTGCAGGGCACCACCCGCACCCTGCCGCTGGAGATCTACCTGCAGCGGGAGACCGACCCGGACACCGCCGTGGCGCTGTCACTGGTGCTGGTGGTCGTGGCCGTCATCATCGTCAGCCTCGCCCATCGCACCGGTGAGCCCTCCCGCCGTCGGGCACGGGCGCTCTCGTGACCTTCTCCCTCGACCTGCACGTCGCCGACCGCGACGTCAGCCTGCACCTGGACGTGGCGGCCGGCGAGACCGTCGCGATCCTGGGGCCCAACGGCGCCGGCAAGTCCACCCTGCTGGGCACCATCGCCGGGCTGGTCACCCCCGACTCCGGGCGTTGCGAGCTGAACGGCACCGTCTTGTTCGACCTGCCGGGCGCCGGGCGTCGCCCCCGCACCTGGCGGCCCCCACACCAGCGCGGTGTCTCCCTGCTCGCCCAGGAGGCGCTGCTGTTCCCGCATCTGAGCGTGCTCGACAACGTCGCCTTCGGCCCCCGCAGCGCGGGAGCGCCCTCGGGCCGGGCTCGCCAGATCGCGACCCACTGGCTCCGCGAAGTGGATGCCGAACAGCTGGCCGCCCGGCGCCCGGCCGAGCTCTCCGGCGGGCAAGCTCAGCGGATCGCGGTGGCGCGGGCCCTCGCATCCGACCCCGGCCTGTTGCTGCTCGACGAACCGTTGGCCGCCCTGGACATCTCGGTGGCGCCGGCGGTGCGGCGGATGCTGCGCCGCGTGCTGGCCGGCCGCAGCGCGCTGATCGTGACCCACGATGTGCTCGACGCCTACACCCTGGCCGACCGCGTGGTGATCGTCGAGGGCGGCCGGATCGTCGACCAGGGCACCCCGGCCGAGGTCTTCGACCGGCCGCGCAGCGCCTTCGCGGCCGGTCTGGCGGGCCTGAACCTGCTCACCGGTGTGCGCCGGGGCACCAACCTGATCACGGCGGATGCCGCGGCCCCAGTCGCGAACATCCCCGAGCCGGGCGTGGCCGACGGGGCACCGCTGTCTTTGGCGGTCCGTCCGGGCGCAGTGTCGGTGTCGATCGACCCGCCGGCCGATTCGCAGCTCAGCAGCGTGCGAGCCGAACTGATCGACCTCGAGCCCCGGGGCGACTTTGTTCGGGCACGGAGCGCCGTGCTGGCCGCGGACGTCAGCCCGAAGGAGGCCGCGCAGCTCGACGCCGCCGTGGGCTCCCCGGTCTGGTTCTCGTTTGCGACGGCCGCCGCCACGCTGTACCCCACCGTGCCCTCCGACCGGACCACGTCGTCGTGATCCACCCGGACGTGTCAGGGGCCATGGCCCTGTTCGGGTCGTTGTGCGGTCATTCGGAGACTGCGGCCGCCGAGAACGACATCGACAACGTGGACTACGGCGGCGCCGTTGCCCGGATCGGAACTCGACGCCTGCGGTTCCGGGTAGGCCGGGTGACGCCCCGCAAGGTCGGCCTGTTCGTCGCCGTCTGGCAGCGATCGCCCACCGGTTCGACCGAACCTTTCCCGGTCGACGACGTCGACCACCTGGTCATCCTCACCCGGGAGGGGCTGCACTCCGGTCAGTTCGTATTCCCGCGCTCCGCGCTGCAGCGTCACGGCATCGTGTCGGTGGCGGGCCAGGGCGGCAAACGCGGCTTCAGGGTCTATCCACCGTGGTCGCGCACCAGCAACGCCCAGGCCATCCGCACCCAGGCGTGGCAGGGCGCGTTCTTCCTCGACACCAGCGACGGCGTCGACCTCGAGCGGCTGCGTGAACTTCTCGACCCCTGAGCCCGCACGCACCGGCACGGGGCAGGCGCGCTGGTGTCGTGGCGATGCGACTGACCGGCCTACCGAACAGCGGTGGTGATGAGGCGTTCCAGGCGCACGATGCCGGCGTAGCGGCCGGCGTTGTCGGTGACGATCAGGGGATCGTAGCGATGCGTGCTGTCACGGGTGATCGCGCGCAGCAGGGCATCCCGAACCGGGGTGTCCAGGTTCACCCGCACGGCGCCGGTCGTGACCCCGAGGTGGGCGCTCTCACTGTCGAGAACCGAGACGGGCCGGCCATGGTGGTCGATGAGCACCACGGTGCGCACCTCCGCGTGATCGGTGAAGATCCGGGCTGCGGCGGCCACCGACTCCGCGCCGGGGGCGATGTCGAGCAGATCGCGCACGACGGGAACGGGCTGCCGCTCCGCACTGGGCACCACCGGCCTGGCCAGGTCGGGCCAGGCGGGACCGGGCCGGGCGAGGTAGTAGCCCTGCGCGAGCGGCACCCCGAGGGCGGTGATGGTGTCGTACTCCGCCGCTGTTTCGATGCCCTCGGCCAGCACCCAGGAGTCGATGCGGTTGGCGAAGGTGCCGATCATCTCGACCAGCGCGCGTTTCGCCTCGTCGGTGTCGATGCCCTGGATGAGTTCCCTGTCGAGTTTGATCAGTGCGGGTTTGAGCGCCAGCAGGCGGCTGAGACCGGCGTAGCCCGAGCCGAGGTCGTCAACGGCGATCAGGCCGCCGGCAGCACGGATGGCGTCGAGCTCGGGCTCGAGGTCGGCCGCGGAGTCGATGGCGGACTGTTCGGTGAGCTCGACGAACACCCCGGTGAGGTCGGCCTGGTCCCGCCAGACCTGCCGGATCGCGTCATGGCCGAGCACGTGCGGTGACACGTTCACGGTGATGAAGCAGTTGGTCGGCACCGAGCCGCGCTCGGCGAGGATGACCCGCAGACAGCGCGCCTCGATCTCCGCGGACCGGTTCGCGGCGCGGGCCTGGGCAAACAGGTCCTCGACGCTGATCCCCGCCGGCATCTCGAAGCGGGCCAGGCCCTCGAACCCCACCACGATCCCGCGGGCGGTGTCCACGATCGGCTGGAACGCCGCCGTTACGCCCGTTCCGGCGCTGACAGCGTCCAGCAGGGCGGCCCACTCGGTGGCGGGGAGCGGTGTCGTCAGGAGACGACCACGATCCGGTCCGTGACGCTCTGGACCAGCTCGGGGCTCACGGTGCTGATGCCGTGCACCGCGCTCGCGTGCTGGGCGACGAGAACGAGAATTTCGTCATCGGTGGAACTGACCCAACTCGCCGTGCACCCTGGCACCACATCTCCGCACGCGAATGACTTCATGACGTTTTCCCCTGTCGTTGCTGCCACCGGGGCGATTCCCTGGTCACTGAGGCTTCCGAGTGTAGTTCGGCGCGACGTGATGTGCGGATTGGGCTAGTACCGCACCTCGTCGATGGGGCCGCCGCCGGCGAGGTCCTCGAGCAACAGCTCGGGGTGGTCGCGCACGGTGTTGCGCAGCCGCCACGGGGTGCTGAACAGGGCCAGCAAGGTGCCGTCGCTGCGGCGGAGCACCTCCACCTGGCGGTCGTGGCCCAGGATCAGCGCGCTTTCCTTGTCGGTGCGCCGGGCCAGCTGGTACGGCAGCACGTCGCTGCGGATGGCGGCGCCGAAGTCGTGCGACATCCGCTCTTCGACGACCTCGAACTGCATCGGGCCGACGGCGCCGAGCACCGGGGCCTGGTCGCCGCGGAGGTCCGAGCGCATCACCTGGATGACACCCTCGTGGTCGAGCTGGTCGATACCGCGGCGGAACTGCTTGTGCTTACTGGTGTCGGCGGGGCGCACGGCGCGGAAGTGCGCGGGGGCGAACATCGGCAGCGGCGGGAAGGTGACCGCGGGGCTGCCCTCGTGGATGGAGTCGCCGACCCGCAAAGCGGAGGCGTTGACCAGGCCGACGATGTCGCCGGGCCAGGCCTCCTCGGCCACTTCGCGGTCCTTGCCGAACAGCTGCTGGGCGTACTTGGTGGCGAACGGCCGGCCGGTGGCGGAGTGGGTGACGACCATGCCACGGCGGAACTGGCCGGAGCAGACCCGCACGAATGCGACGTAGTCGCGGTGCGAGGAGTTCATGCCGGACTGCACCTTGAACACGAAGCCGGAGAACGGGCTGGTCACCGGGCGGTGGCCGCCGTCGGCGTCCAGGCGCGCCTCGGCAGGCGGGGCGAAGTCCACCAGGGTGTCCAGGATGTGCTGCACACCGAAGTTGAGCACCGCGGCGGAGAACAGCACCGGGGTGGTCACGCCGTCGAGGAACAGTTCCTCGTCGTGGTTCTGGCCTTCCTCGGTGAGCAGTTCGGACTCCTCGGCGGCGGCGACCCAGGCGTCACCCTCGACTGCGGCGGCCTCTTCGGCGGTGGTGCGCTCGGAGTCGGCGCGGGTGGCGCCGCCGGCGGTGCGGTTGAAGCGGATGAAGTCGCTGCTGTCCCGCTCGATCACACCGCGGAAGTCGCCCGCGATGCCCACCGGCCAGGTCAGCGGGGTGGGGATCAGGCCGGTGCGGGTGCGGATCTCGTCCATCAGGTCGAGGGCGGCGGAGCCCGGCCGGTCCCACTTGTTGATCACGGTGATGACGGGCAGGCCCCGCTGCTTGCAGACCTCGAAGAGCTTCATGGTCTGCACCTCGAGGCCCTTGCTGGCGTCGACGAGCATCACGGCGGCATCCACCGCGGAGAGCACCCTGAAGGTGTCCTCGGAGAAGTCGGCGTGGCCGGGGGTGTCGACGAGGTTGATCACGCTGTCGCGGTACTCGAACTGGATGGCGGCGGAGGTGATCGAGATGCCACGCTCCTGTTCCATGGTCATCCAGTCGGAGACGGTGCCGCGCCGGCCGGCCTTGCCGTGCGTGGCGCCGGCGGTGGTGATGGCCCGCGCGTGCAACAGCAGCGCCTCGGTGAGCGTGGACTTGCCCGCGTCGGGGTGCGAGATGACGGCGAAGGTACGCCGGCGCACGGCCTGAGCCTCGACCTCTTTCGGGGACACCTCGGTGCCCGGGGTCACGGTTGCTTCAGCCACTGCTCGGTTCCTACCTCTATATGTCTGTCAATGCGCCGCTTGCGCGCACGCGTCCTTCAAACCTAACCTGCGCGGCTGTTCACCCGCTCCCCGCTAATTGTTACCATCCTTTACAAACAGAGTCGGCGCGTGGGACAATGTCCTCACAGGCAGTTGATACAGCATGAGCACCCTCGTGGCCGGTTTCTTGCCCCGCGACACTCGCCGACCGCTGAGGAGCCCCAGCCATGACCGCCGTGACCCTCACTTCGGTTCTCGCCCAGGCCCTCCCGCTCGGCGCCGGCGAGCCGGTGATCGCCGTGGATGTGGGCGGCACCGACACCAAGGCCGCGCTCTTCGACACCTCCGGCCGGATGCTCGGACTCAGCCGCACGCCGACACCGCTGGACGGCGAGCGCACGGCCTTCTCGGTGATCGCCCGGGTGCAGGAGCTCACGCTGCAGTTCGCCGCGGATTTTCCCGCGGTGCGGCCCCGGGCGGTGGGCCTGCTCGCCCCCGGCCTCGTCGACGACGACGCGGGCATCGGCGTGCTCTCCACCAACCTGCACTGGTCCAACGTGCCCTTCAAACAACTCACCGAAGAACTCATCCACCTGCCCACCACTTTCTCGCACGATGTGCGGGCCGCCGGTGAGGCCGAGTTCAGGCTCGGCGCCGCCCGCCCCTATCGCAACGTGGTGGTGTTGGTCATCGGCACCGGGATCGCCGGGTCGCTGTTCATCAACGGCCGGGCGCACACCGGCGGCGGCTACGCGGGCGAAATCGGCCACTCGATAGTGCACCCGTCCGGTCCGCTCTGCGGCTGCGGCTCCCGGGGCTGCCTGGAGACCGTGGCCTCGGCCGGCGCGATAGTGCGCCGCTACGAAGAGGTCACCGGCATCCGGTTGAGCGGGGCCCGCGAGGCTCTGGCCCTGGCCCGCACCGGCGACCCCGCGGCGGCGCTGATCTGGAGCGAGGCACTGGATGCGCTCGCCCTGAGCATCGCCCAGCTGGCCGCGATCCTCGCCCCGGAAGCGATCGTGATCGGGGGCGGCCTGGCGCAGGCGGGCGACCAGCTGTTCGTGCCGCTGCGTGAGAGGGTGAGCGCCCTGCTCAGCTTCCACCGGCGTCCGGTGATCCTACCGGCGTCGATCGGCGAGAACGCCGGCCTGCTCGGCGGCGCGCTGCGGGCGCGCGACCTGGTGAGCTAGACCGGCTCGGCGGTCACCGGCTCGGCGGTCAGGGGCACCGCGGTCAGGGGCACCGCGGTCGGGGGCACCGCCGCCAGCAGCTCCAGCAGCGCCCGCCCGGCCAGCCTCGACGCACCGAAGGTGGCGATGTCGGCGTAGCGCAGGTCGTCCGACGGCCAGCCCATGTCGACCACGAGAACATCACGGCGGTCGGCGCGCAGCGTATCCACCAGGTCACGAATGAACGGATGCCGGTGGTTGTCCTTGCCGATCACGACCACGGCAGAGTCGGCCGAGAGCTCCAGCGCCCCGCTGTCCTCTGCGCTGCGTGCGAGGAGAGGCCTGGCCAGCCACACGGTCGCGAGGTCCGACTCCGGATGCGCGGCCGCCTCGGCGAACGGCCCCCAGGGCGCCAAGCCCACGGCGATGTTCGTGACGGTGTCGAGGCGAACCACGGGGAAGGTCTCCGGAACCGCCGCGAGCCACCGCTTCGCGTGGTCGTTGATCGCGAAGGAGGCACGGATCCGCCCGGTATCGAAGCTGGGTTCCGGCATCGTCAGCGCGGCAGCCGGGAGCTGGATGTCCAGGGTGTCGTCGCGGATTCCGGCCGCGAGGCGGTGCACCCGGCCGGCCGCCTCGGCGAGACGGGCCTCGGTGAGGGTTCCGGCGTCGACGGCGGCCAGGATGGCGGCCTCGATCTGGTCGAGCTGCTCGGCGGTGTTCTCGGTGCCGATGCAGAGCAGGTCGCAGCCGGCGGCGAGGGCGGCGGCGGCGGCCCCCGGGATGCCCAGGATGCCGCTGGCACCCTTCATATCCAGGGCGTCGCTGACGATGACGCCGGTGAAGCCCAGTTCGGTGCGCAGCAGGCCGCCGAGCACCCGCGTCGAGAGTGTTGCGGGGTTCTCCGGATCGATTTGGGGCAGCAGGATGTGCGAGGTCATGATGGTCTTCGCGCCGGCGGTGATCGCGGCGTTGAAGGGCACCAGCTCCCGCTCGCGCAGGGTCGACGGCGGCAGGTCGACGACGGGCATGGCCAGGTGGGAGTCGAGGGCGGTGTCACCGTGGCCCGGGAAATGCTTGGGGCAGGCGGCGACCCCGGTGGACTGCAACCCGCGCACCCAGGCGGCGGAGTGCAGGCCCACCCGCACCGGGTCGACGCCGAAACTGCGCACGCCGATCACCGGGTTGTCGGGGTTGGAGTTGACGTCGGTGTCCGGCGCGAAGGTGAGGGTGCAGCCGGCCTTCCGCAGCTCCCAGCCGACCTGCCGGCCGACTTCCTCGGTGTAGCCGAGGTCGTCGATCCGGCCGAGGATGGCGTTGCCCGGATACGGCGAGCCCGAGGAGAAGTAGAGCCGGGTGACGTCGCCGCCCTCCTCGTCGATCGCGATGACCGCGAGCGGATTCGCGGCGCGGATCGAGTCGGTCAGCGCCCGCAGCTGGGCGATCGAGACGATGTTCTGCCCGAACAGGCACACGGCTCCGAGTCCGTCCTGCAGGCGCAGGCGCAACCAGTCCGGCAGCAAGGTGCCCACGAAGCCCGGCATCAGGGTCGCCCGGATGTTCCTGCGCACCGGGGAGTCGTCGCCGTGGCCGCCGGTCATCCCTTGACCGCCCCGCTGACCAGTCCGCTGGTCATTCTGCCCTGCACGAAGAGGAAGAAGATGATCACCGGAATGGCCACCATGGTGGACGCCGCCATCACCTGGCCCCAGTCGGTGGCCCGGCTTGCGCTGGCCTGGATGAAGCCGCGCAGCCAGAGCGGAAGCGTCTGGCTGGAGTTGTCCTGCAACAGCACCAGGGCCACGGTGAACTCGTTCCAGGCCTGCAGGAACGCGTAGACGCCCGAGGCCACCAGGCCGGGGGCGAGGAGGGGGAAGGTGATGCGCATGAACGCCTGGGTGCGGCTCAGGCCGTCGATCATGCCCGCCTCCTCGAGGTCGGCGGGGACGCCGGCGACGAAGCCGCGCAGCATCCAGATCGTGAAGGGCACGACCGCGGCGATGTAGATGATGCTCACGCCCACGATCGAATTGAGCATGTTCAGGCTGCCCATCAGCTTGTACTGAGCGATGAAGAGCCCCTCGGCTGGGAGCATCTGGATCAGCAGCACGGCCAGGACGAACGCCTTGCGCCCGCGGAATCTGAACCGGCTGATCGCCAATGCCCCGAGGAAAGCGAAGAGCAGGCAGAACACCACGGTGATGAGGGCGATGGCCGTGCTCATGCCCAGGGCGGGCAGGAAGGTGCCGCCCGAAAAGACCGCGACGAAGTTGTCGAGGGAGCCGCCGAACGGGAGCCAGGTCGGGGTGGTGCTCTGCAGCACCACGTTGGGCAGCAGCGACGAGTTGAGCATCCAATAGACCGGGAACACCCAGATCAGGGAGACCACGATGCCGATCACGCCCAGCGCGATCCGGCCAGGGCGGATGCGCCGGTTGCCGCCGCCGCCCTTCCGGCCGGTCGGCGGGAGGTCGGGCCGGGGCCGCGAGCCGGCCGGCGGGGCGGATGCGCCGGTGGATTGGACCGTCGAGGTCATGATTCGTCCTCCTTGAGCATGCTGCGTACGTAGAACCAGCTCAGGGCCACGGTCAGCACGAGCACGAAGATCGAGACGGCGCTGGCCATCGCGAAGTCGCTGGAGCCGACGCCGAGTTGGTAGATGTAGGTGCCGAGCAGATTGGTCTCCGAGGCGATCGACCCGACGTCCTGCAGCAGGCGGATCTGGGTGAACACCCGCAGGTCCCAGATCACCTGCAGCAGCAGGATGATCGCGAGCACCGGCCGGATGATCGGCACGATGATGTACCGGAGCCGCTGGGCCAGCGTGGCGCCGTCCAGCTGGGCGGCCTCGAGCACCTCTGTGGACACCTGGGTGAGGCCGGCGTAGATGGAGAACGCCACGAACGGCACGCTCATCCAGACCACGATGACCATCGCCACGAAAAAGAACGACAGCGGGTTGGCCAGCCAGTTGTGGTTCTGGAAGTCCAGGCCCATACCGGTCAGAACCGAGTTCAGCACCCCCCGGCGCCAGTCGATGAGCCAGTTCCAGACCGTCATCGCCGCGACGACGGGCATCGCCCAGGCCAGCAGCAACGAGATCTGCAGGGTGATGCGCACGCTGGTGTGCACGGCGTTCATCAGCAGCGCCATCAGGGTGCCGATGGCCATGGTGACCGCGGCGGTGACCAGGCAGAAGGCCAGCGACCGAGCCACCACGGTCCACATGTACGGGTCCGTGAACAGGGTCACGTAGTTGTCGAACCAGACGAATTCCGGGGGTTGGCCGAACTGCTGGGAGAGTCCGAACCTCTGCATCGAGGTGATGAACTGCCAGACCAGCGGATAGCCGAGCGCCAGGATCAGGATGGCGCAGGCCGGGATGACCAGCAGGTACGGCGTTGATCTGCCCCTTTTTCGGGGCCTGGCCGGCCGCGGCGGATCGGCCTGGCCGAGCACGAGGTTCTGCGTGGTCACGCCGACCCTCCTTTCGTTGTTCGATTCGTCTGGTTCGACAGGCTGCCGGCTATTCGCCGTTCAGCATCGGGGTGAGCTTGTCGTCGTATTCCGTGGCGAGTGCCTTCAGGTCGGTGGAGCCCTCGATCTTGCTGAAGAACTCTTCCATCACGAGGGAGCCTTCGACCGTGGCCCAGCCGGGCGCTGCCGGGGTGAGCTTCGAGTTCGAGGCCGAGGCGATCAGCGCCTGGGCAAACTGGTCGTCGCCGAGCGAGTCCACGTAGTCGCTGTTCGCCGGGCCGAGGCCGTTCTGGCCGAGCATCATCTGGTACTCCTCCGAGTAGATGATCCTGAGGAGGCTCTTGGCCAGCTCGGGGTTCTTGCTCGTCGCAGAGATGCCGATGTTGGATCCGCCGGCGAAGACCGGGGCGGGCTTGCCGTCGTTGCCTGGCAGGGCGAAGACCGCGTTCTTGGTGTCATCCCAGGTGCGGGTGGCCTTGCCGTCGGCGTCGGTGCCGAGAGTTCCGATCGACCAGTGCGCCCAGGTGGGGGCCATGATCGTGGCGGCGGACAGTGAGGTGTTCGACGTGACGGCGCCCTCGGCATCCTTGATCTCGTCGCTGTCGTTCAGGTAGATGTACTGGTTGGAGTCCTTGGCGTCGTTGGGCGCATTGGAGGCTGACTTGTACAGCTCCTGCAGCTGGGCGAGGCCGGTCAGGGTGTTCTCCGAGGCCAGCGTCGAGGTCCAGGTGCCGTCCTTGACGGTGGCGAGTTCGCCGTCGTTGGCGAAGATCCAGGAGATGCCGTTGCGCCAGTCCTGACCGCCGAGGTAGAAGCCGGAGAAGTCGGGGATGTTCAGCGGGTTGGCGGCGTTGATCGCGGCGACGCCGGCGTTGAACTCCTCGAGGGTGGTGGGCTGCTCGACTCCGGCTGCCGCCCAGACGTCGGCGCGGGTGAATACGGCGCGGGAGCCGAAGTAGTAGGGCAGGGCGTAGTTCTTGTCGCCCACCATGCCGGCGTCGACGAAGGACTGCAGCAGGTTGGCGCCGCCGAGCTCCTCGTACATGTCGGAGATGTCGAGGAACGCACCCACGTTGGTGAAGGTCGACGACTGGGTGTTGCCCAGCTCGGTGACATCCGGGGTGTTGTTGGCGTCCGGCAGTGAGGTCGTCAGCTTGGTGACCAGGTCACCCCAGTCCTGCTGCTGGATGTTCAGGGTGGCGCCGGTCTGTGCGGTGAATTCGGACTTCAGGTAGTCGCGCAGTTCATCGGGGGTGTCGCCGCCGGCGAGCCAGAGGGTGATGGTCTTGTCGCCGTTGTCGGTGGAGGCGTCGGTGCCTTCATCGGTGGCGGACGAACATCCCGCCAGCACGAGCGCGGACGCAGTGGCCAGCGCGGCGAGAGATGCGAGCTTTCTCTTCATGAGATATTCCTTTCGTGGATTGCCGACGTTGGCGGGCGCCACATCGTTGGTGCAGGGGAAATCCGTCGGCTAGGAAACGCCGAGTTGTGCGGAGAGAACCATGACGGCCGCGCCGCGCAGAACGATGTCCTCCCCCTGCGCGGTCATCCGCAGGGTGAGATCGCCGGTTTCGGTGGCCATGGTCCTCGACCGGAGGGTCTCGACGGTGGCCGCGGAGAGGGCGCCGTCGAGAAGTTCGGGGGGCCCGCTCAACACGATCTCGAGCAGGTTGAGGGCACCGACGACGGGGGCGAGGATGATGCCGAGCCGGCGGCCCGCCTCGGTGAGGATGTCGGAGGTGGCGCGCTCGGCATCCGCCGGGGTAGCCGCCGCGGCGGTGGCGTCATGGATCGCCGCGGTCAGCCGCGGTACGGAGAGCCAGGCCTCGAGGCAGCCGGACTTGCCGCAGGCGCACAGCGGGCCGTCGTCGGTGCCGACCACGACGTGGCCGATCTCACCGGCGGCGAAGCGCTCACCGAAGATTGCGCGACCGCCGATCAGCAGCCCGGCGCCGACACCGTGGCCCACTTTGACCAGGAGCAGATCGTGGTCGGCGCCGCCGAAGCTGTGTTCGGCGAGCACGGCGGCGTTGGCGTCGTTGACCACCCGAACGGGCAGACCGGTCAGCTCCTGGAGCCGGGCCTGGAGCGGCTGGTCACGCCAGCCGAGGTTGGGCGCGTTGCGCACGACTCCCGCCCGGTCCACGATGCCCGGAGACCCGATTCCGACACCGAGGATCGGGGCGGTGGCCGCGGCGATGACCTGGGCGAGCAGCTCGGCGACAGTGTCGTAGGCGGCCTCGCCGCGGGCGCCGGCCAGGTCGAGTCCCGAGCTGGACAGCACCGCACCGTCAAGACTGAGCACCGCGCCGCGCAACCGGGTGTGACCGGAGAGGTCGAGTGAGACGATCTGAAACGCGGACCGGTTGATGTCGAGCAGGGTGGCGGGCTTGCCTGGACGCGGTTCCTGGCGCTGGCCCAGTTCGATGACGAGGTTCTCCCCCATCAGCTCGCTGATCAGGTCGGAGACCGTCACCCGGGTCAGGCCGGTTTCCCGGGCCAAGTCAGCGCGGCTTTGCAGGCCGGCGCGGTACAGCGTTTGCAGCACCAGGGTGCGGTTGTTCAGGCGGATGTGCTCGGGCAAGACCTTCGCGGTGGGGCGGAGGGCTCGGTCCTGGATCGTCCGCGGGGCGCCGGTTGCTGTCATGTTTGTTAGTAAACCTTACGAACGAAATGCGCGCAAGGGAGAACAAACTATTGGTTGGGTTGGTTACCAAGTCGTAACGCGGCGATGCTATCCGCCGCCTGGATGCCCCCCGCGCTCAGCGGGGCAGGCCACGATAGTGCGCGCGAAGCTCGGAGCCGAGGTGCTCGATGGCGTAGCTGAGCATGGTGCGGGGCATGCGGCCCGCGTGCAGGTCGAGGAAGCGGAGCAGCAGGTCCCGGTCGACGCGGGCGCCGACCTCGCGCAGCATCCAGCCCACGGCCTTGTGCATCAGCGGCTCGGGATCACCCAGCAGCCGCGCGGCCAAGTCGAGGGTGGTGGTGGCGTCGCCGCGCCGGATGAACGCCGAGGTGGCGATCACCGCCACCCGCCGTTGCCAGAGCACCTCGCTGGCGGCGAGCTCAGCCAGCAGCCCGCGCGGCCGGTCGAACAGGTACTCGCCGAGCAGCCCCGGCGCGGAGGAGTCCACCAGGTCCCAATTGTTCACCCGGCCGGCTCGCAGCTGCGCGAGATAGAACTCGGCGAGAACCCGGCGCCGGGGGTCGTCACGGGTGCGCGGGGCGCTTGCCCGGGCGAATTGCGCCACCAGGATCAGCAGGGCGGCGAGTCGGTGCTCGTGCACCGGGCCGGCCAGGAGCAGGTCGATCTCGTGCGGCGGCAGGGTGGCGAACCGTGTGACCACCGCTCGGGTCTGCGGCACGGTGACGCCGATGAACACATCACCCTCGGCGTACTGCCCTTGCCCGGTCTGGAAGTACCGGGCGGCCCCGGTGGCGCGCTCCGGATCGGCGATCGCGGCGAGCGCCGCCCGCACCTCGGCCGCGGTGGCACTGCCCGAAACGCGCCCGGCATCCGTCATGGCAGCAGGCTAGCGCCTGGGCGGCCGATCAGCGCCGCGTGGTGCGGATCGCGCCGTAGGCGCGCATCAGCTGGGGCACCACAAGGTACACGGCGACCGGCACCACGACCACCGAGAGCACAAAGGCGCGCAGAACCGGATTCCAGTCGGTGGCGAACGGGGCAATCGCGAAGAATCCGAGCGTCACCAACGGGAAGATGGCGATCCAGGTGATCACGGCCCGCACGTGCACAGACGGGGGTGCGGCACTTCCGCGGGGAGCTGGGGGTAGTGACACTGGGTCTTCCTTTCGAGAGATGAGCGGCCGATGATCACGACCTCGTCCCCCTACAGTGCGGCCGTCGCGAAATTCCTGAGACTATCGTTGCCAAAAGTGGGACACGCTGCTTAGCTGTCCGCATGAGCAGCACTCCCCGGATCAACGACGAGCTGAGTCAGATCGCACCGCGCCTGCGCCGCGCCCGCGAAAAGAAGAACGTCACGCTGGCCGAACTCGCCACCGCAACCGGGATCTCCAAGAGCACGCTGTCCAGGCTCGAGTCCGGGCAGAGAAAGCCCAATCTCGAGCTCCTGTTGCCCATCGTGGCCGCTCTGGCGGTGCCGTTCGAGGAGATCGTCAGCCCGCCCAGGGTGCAGGACCCGCGAGTACCGCAGCGGTCCACGCGGGCGGACGGCCGCACCCTCACGCCCCTCTCACAGCACCAGGGTGAGCCCCAGGCCTTCAAGATCGTCATCCCCGCCACCGATCGGGAGCCCGCACCCCGCACCCACACCGGGTACGAGTGGATCTACGTGCTCTCCGGTCGCCTTCGGCTGATCCTCGGCGAGCACGATGTGGTCCTGGGCACGGGTGAGGCGGCGGAGTTCGACACCCGCAATCCCCATTGGTTCGGCTCCACCGGCACCGATTCGGTGGAGATCCTCTCCATGTTCGGCAAGCAGGGCGAACGCATCCACCTGCGCGCCCGGTCGACATCGGCGACGTCGAGCTAACCGTTCGGTCGGTGCAATCACGCGCCAAACCGGGCCAAGACGGCGATTCGCTGCGGAGGCTCGCATGAAAATGCCGTCAACCCCCGGTTACGCTGGGGGCGGCGCACACCGGAGCATTCCAGTTCAGTGCGCCGCACGCACGTCGCACCCGCGGCACTCACGAGGACGGGAGGTTCCCATGTCGAATTACATTGCAGATGCACTGGTCGGTGAGCCCGAGGTTCTCGAGGACACCCTGGTCGCCGACCTGACCGGCTCGCCCGCCTGGCTGCGGCTCAAGACCGCCGCCGCCGCCCTGCAGACCGTGCAGGCCCAGGACGGTTCGATCCCCGAGGCCGGCGCCCACGCGGATGCGCAGGCGTCCGTCGCCGAGATCACCGGCGCGGTCACCGAGTTGGCGCCGCAGTTCCCGCACGATGCCGCCTACCTGGCCGCCGTTGTGGTCGACTTCGACCGCTGGGCGGCCGGCGGCTTCGGCGTGCCCGACTTCTACGACTCGCTGCTGGCCTTCCAGCCGCAGCAGCACCGGGAGGACGGCATTCGGCACCTGGTGGTGTTTCCGATGTACACCCAGAACGGCAGCCCCAACCGGCTCGTCGAGGCGGTGCTCATCGAGGTGCTCTGGCCGGAGTTCGTGGCCGAGCTCGAGACCGAGTACACCAACAAGCTGTTCGTGCCCATCCGCTTTCTCGACTTCACGGCCGGGTACGACACCAACTCGGCGGTGCTCTTCCCCGAGACCGTGGCGATGCGGCAGATCCCCACGTTCACCTGGGGGGCCATCTTCGCCGACCGGGAGGCCGCGAGGTTCCGCAGGGTGGTGCGCGCCGCGGCCGAGATCACCAGGCTGGAGCTGCCCGCCGAGGCCGAGGCGCTGCTCGACGACCAGCACCTCACCGAAGAGACCTTCGTGATGTGGGACCTCATCCACGACCGCACCCACATGCGCGGCGACCTGCCCTTCGACCCGTTCATGATCAAGCAGCGGATGCCGTTCTTCCTCTATTCACTCGAGGAACTGCGCTGCGATCTCACGGCGTTCCGCGAGTCGGTGAAGATCGAACGGGACGAGGCCGCCAGCCCCGAGGCCCGCCGGCACGCGAAGCTGGTGCAGTACGCGGTCATTTTCGACCGTATCTTCAGGTTCTCGATCACCGGCAGCCGGGTGCGCAACTATGACGGCCTCGGCGGCCAGCTGCTGTTCGCCTGGCTGCACCAGCACCACGTGCTGCACTGGACCGACACGGCGCTCTCCTTCGACTGGGAGGCGGTGCCCGATGTGGTCATCGCGCTCGGCGCCCAGATCGACGAGCTCTACTGGGCGTCGATCGACCGGCCGAAGAAGGCGCACTGGCTGGCCGCCTACGAGATGCTGACGAAGACGCTCACGCCCAACCCGGCGTCGGCGTGGGCTCGTGGGCTGCCGCTCGAGGTGCTCGCCGGCGCGCCGAAGGGGTACACCGACCTCGTCCTTGACGACGAGTTCCCGCTCTCGATGTTCTTCGAGGCGCTCGACAAGAAGATGAAACCCGTCATCGAGTCGACCAGGGGCATCACGGCGGATGCGTAGGCTCACGCTGGTCGACCCGTCCGGCGATCCCGGCCAGCCGGGGGCTGCCGGGCACACCGTGCTGATCGCCGGGGCCACCAGCACCGCCGGGGTGGCCGTCGCGGCCGCCCTGGCGGGTGCCGGGGCCCGGGTGCTGGCCGTGGGCTCCAACGAGGAACGGCTGGCGCGGGTGCTCGAGGTGGCGCCTCAAGCCTCCGTCTACGTCGCTGACCTGACCGATTTTGCGGCGGTGACCGCCCTCGCCGCCACCGTGCACACCGAACACGGACCCGTCGACGGGCTCGTGCACCTGGTGGGCGGCTGGCGTGGCGGCGGCGGGCTCGACGGTCAGACCGACGAGGACTGGGACTTTTTGCACCAACGCGTCGTGCAGACGCTGCGCAACACCACTCGCGCGTTCAACGCCGATCTGCTGGCCTCGTTCACCGGCCGGCTGGCGATCGTGTCGTCGGTGTCGGTGGATGCGCCCACCCCCGGCGGCGCCAACTACGCCAGCGCCAAGGCCGCCGCCGAGACCTGGACCCGGGCTGTGGGCCACGGCTTCGCCAAGGCCGGCGACACCGCCGCGGCCGTGGTCTTCGCCGTGCGCGCCCTCGACGGACTCGAGCCCCGGCTGGCCGCCGAGGTCGTGGCCCTCTGGGACTGGCCCGCCGCGTCCCTGAACAACACCCGCCGCATCCTCACCCCCGGACCGGCAGCCCCGGCCGGCGCAACCATCGAACCTCCCCCTGGGGGCTGATTCGCCCGCGACGCGTCGGCGCTAGCGTGGGGGCATGACTGCCGAAGCCCGCACCGAACCGGTCACCGACCTGCTGGCCGACCCGCTGGCCGACGGATGGCGGCGGCCGCGCGGCCCCCGCTCCGCGTACCGGGTGGATGCCTGGGTGGCGCTGGCGCTGGCCGGCGGCACCGCCCTGAGCATCTCGCTGAGCCTCGGCACCGGGCTCATGGGCGATGCGCCGTGGTGGCAGGTAGTGATCTGGGTGGCCCTCATCGCTCTGCCGCTGGCGGCCCGCCGCCGCTGGCCGGAGGCCGTGGCACTGCTCGTCTCCCTGGTCTTCGCCGTGTCCGCCAGCATGGGCATCACCGACGGCCTCTTCTCCAACATCTGCCTCTATGTGGCCATCTACTCGGTGGGCGCGTGGAGCCACCACCGCACGATCGCCCGGTGGACGCGGCTGGGCATCATCGCGGGCATGTTCATCTGGCTGTTCTGGAGCCTCTTGGAGACCGCCAACCAGGCCACCGTCATCCCCGAACTGTCCAGGGACGGGTTCTTCTCCCCCTATGCCGCCTACGGACTGCTGCAGGTGCTGCTCAACCTGGTCTACTTCTGGGCGGCATACTACTTCGGCGGCGCCGCCTGGCACGCGGCCCGGCGCTCGGCGGCGCTCGAGGGTCTCACCCGTGAGCTCGCCACCGAACGGGAGCGCACCGCGGCCCAGGCCGTCAGTCTCGAACGGGTGCGCATCGCCCGGGAGCTCCACGACGTGGTCGCCCACCACGTGTCGTTGATGGGCGTGCAGGCCGGCGCGGCCCGGCGCATCCTGGACCGCGACCCAGCCGCGGCCGTGCGCGCGATCACGGTTATCGAGGAGAGCGCCCGCACCGCTGTGGACGAACTGAACACCATGCTCGGCGCTCTGCGTGCCGATGACGCCGACGGTGCGCAGCCCGCCCACCAGAGCACCAGCACCCGCGGTGTCGACCAGCTCGCCGAACTCGCCCAGGAGAACACCGACGCCGGGTTGCCCGTGCGGCTCCAGGTGATCGGCGAGCCCCGCCCGGTACCCGGCACCATCGGTCTCAGCCTCTACCGAATCGCCCAGGAGGCCCTGACCAACACCCGCAAGCACGCCGGTTCCGGTGCGACGGCCGACCTGCGCCTGCGGTACGAGACGGATGCCGTGGAGCTGGAGGCGACCGACACCGGTCGCGGCGTGCGCGCCCCGGCCAACCCCGCCGCCGAGCGGAGCGCCCCCGGCGGTCTCGGCCAGCAGGGCATGCGCGAGCGCGTCGCGGCCGTCGGCGGCACCCTCGAGCTGGCGAACCGGCCGCGCGGCGGCTATCTGGTGCGCGCCCGCGTTCCGCTCACCGGTCCGGCTGTGGCCACCGAGCCGCCCCTCTCCGTGCCGCCCGCCGAAATGCGGGCGCCCCAGACCGTGGAGACCGTCGAATGAGCGTGCCGATCCGGGTGCTCCTCGTTGACGACCAGGCCCTGGTGCGGGCCGGATTCCGCATCATCCTCGAGTCCGAGCCGGGCATCGTGGTGGTCGGCGAGGCCGTGGACGGCGCCGCCGCGATTCGCCAGGCCGGCGCCTTGCGGCCCGACGTGGTCTGCATGGACGTGCAGATGCCGGGCATGGACGGGCTCACCGCCACCCGCGCGATCGTGGCAGACCCGACCAGCCGCGCCGCGGTACTCGTGCTCACCACCTTCGACAGGGAGGACTACCTGTTCGCCGCCCTGCAGCACGGCGCCAGCGGGTTCCTGCTCAAGAATGCCTCGCCGGAGTCCCTCGTCGAGGCGGTGCAGGTGCTCGCCCGCGGCGACGCCCTGCTCTCCCCCGAAATCACCCGTCGGGTGATCGCCCGCTTCGCCGGCGCCTTCTCCAACTCCTCGCTTGCCGCCGCACCGGATGTCGCGCTCGCGCAGGGCGCGCACCGGCCGGAGCCGAAGGCGGTGGGCATGCTCACCGACCGGGAGCGGGAGGTTTTCGAGCTGATCGCGCTGGGCCTGGCCAACGCCGAGATCGCCGCCCGGCTGTACCTGGGCGAGGCCACGGTGAAGACCCACGTCTCGAAGGTGCTGCAGAAACTGGATTTACGCGACCGTATCCAGGCCGTGGTTTACGCCTACGAACACGGCATCGTCGTGCCGGGGGCGGCGCAGCGGCAGAGCACCAACCCGCACTGACGCGCCTGACTCACCCCCAGTCCGGGGGCAAATCCTCGGCGTCGGGGCCCGGATTCGTTGCGCGCCCGTAGCGTATGAAGGCGGTCGAGCTTTGCAGCTCCTGCCGCGCGATCCGCTTTCCAATCCTGAACTGAATGAGGCCCGAACCGTGACCACACGAACCACACAGAGTTGGACGAACCGCACGGCAGCGTTCGGCCTCGGCCTGGCCCTCATCGGGGGAATGACCCTGGTCGCCAGCCCCGCCCAGGCAGAAGAGATTCAGCCGGCTGCCGCAACGGCCTCACCTGTCCCCTCTGAAGAGGCCGTCGCCCCCGAGGTCGAGCCGACGCCCGCACCGTCCGACGAGGCCACGCCCTCCCCGTCGCCCTCCGACGTTCCGACGTCCTCTCCCACTCCAGCGCCCGCAGCTCCTGAGCTCCCCGCTCTTGCGGCCGGCACCGTCACGGTCTCCGGCGAACCGATCGTGGGAAACACCCTCACGGGCACCACGACCGGCTGGCCGGCAGGAACCACCTTCACGTACCAGTGGACCGTCGGTTTCGGTTACTACGGCGGTGAGGTCGAAGGCGCCACGTCGATCAGCTACACCCTGACTTCGGCCGAGGCCAACGGCTCGATGGGTCTGGCTGTCACTGGGTCGCTCGACGGCTTCACCTCAACGACTGTGCGCGAATTCATGGAGGCAACGGTGACCCAACCCCAGAAGCCGGCCGCGGTGGCGCCCGATTCTGCCGTGCTGAGCCAGTACCTGACAGCTGCGAATGTGACAGTTGAGCCGCAGACGTCGGCTGGACTGCCGGCAGGCGCGCTCAACCCGACAAACGCCTACACGGCGAACATCACGTGGATGGAAATGAGCGACTCTTACGTCGACGTCTACGTGTACTCACAGCCGACGCTGGTGGGCAGCTTTGCGGTTGTCGACGGTGCCGTGCAGATCCCGCTGAGCGCCGCGCTGCTGCGCTCCCTCCCTGCCGGTACACACACCCTGGTGATCACCGGACAGACCTCAGGTCTGACCCAGGCCGTGGCGCTGAACGTTGCCCCGTCTGCAGTTGCTACCGTGCGCACCGGCACCGCTCTTGCCGAGACCGGCGCCTCAGTGACCGGTCCGCTGACAGCCGCGGCGGTGCTCCTCATGCTCGGTGCCGTACTGGTCGTGCGTCGCCGTCGCGTGACCGCCTAACCAGCACAACCAGCGAAGGGGCGCGGCCAGTCGGCCGCGCCCCTGTGTCATGTCCTGCCGGTGCCCCTCCTCCACAGGCGGGCGTGGCTGAACACCTACCTCAAAGCCGAAGACGCTCAGGCGATCTGCGACCGGCTCAGCCACCTCGCCACCACTTCCGACACCGACACCGCGGCGCCCGGGGCCGACGCGGCCGGCACCGATGCGGCCGTCCCACCCCGCGCCCGCCGACATGCGCCGCTACCTCGACGCCCGCGACCAAACCTGCCAAGACCTACACCTCAGCCTCCGCCAACACCGACCCCACCCACACCGACCCCACCAGCTTCGACACCACCAGCTACGACAGCCGCCCGCCCGGCCCCAGCAACTCGGCGGCCACGCCAACGGCCTCGGCACCAGCGCCAATCCCGTATCAGGCGCTCGGCGTCCGGGACGGTTCCGCTTGATCCGCAGCCGGCGCCGGCGCCGGTTCGAACCCAGCCCGCGTCCGAGGACCCGCCGCCGTTCTGAGCCGGGTATCCCCGCTAGGGTCGAGGCAGAGCCCGGCACCGGGGGAACGGCGCCGGAGTCCTGCGTCGCGAAGGAGCAGCCATGGTGCGCACACACCCGCCCGTTGTCGTCGGTGTCACGGCGGGCCAGCCAGATGCCGTGCTCCTGGCCGCATCGGAATTCGCCGCCCAATTCGGTGCCGAGCTGATCTGCGCCTCGGTGGACCCGAGTCGCTTCATGCTCGAGGAGCTGCCAGACGGCAGCATGACGAGCGCCTCCTTCGACCCGGACTCGTTTGAGCAGGCGGCCGCCGAGTTCGACCCCGGCCTGCGCGCCCAGATCGAACGGGTGCTGGCCGGCCGCGGGGTCGGCTGGTCGACCCGGGCCCTCGCCGGCGAGCCCGCTAGGGCGCTCGGCCATCTCGCCGGCACCGTGCGGGCCATGATGATCGTCGTCGGGTCCCGCGAACCCACCGTGCGGCACACGCTCCGGTCCTTCTTCACCGGATCGGTGGCCGTGCGCCTCGCCCACGGCCAGCAACGTCCGGTCATCATCATCCCGCTCAACCCGATTCCCTTCGGCACCGAACTACCCTGGGACGAAGAGTAGGGCCGAGCGCCTCACCCTGTGGGCGGAGGCAGGCACTCACCCCGCAGGCGGATGCGGCCACGGCCCCGCATCCCTAGCGTTGACGGTACGCAACGAAAGGGCAGACATGCTCGAGATCAGGGACATCAACAAGCATTACGGCACCCACCAGGTGCTCACCGATGTGAGCTTCAGTGTGGGCGCTGGCCGCATGACCGGCTTCGTCGGCGCCAACGGTGCCGGCAAGACCACGTCGATGCGCATCATTCTGGGGGTGCTCTCGCCGGACTCCGGCAGCGTGCTGCTCGACGGCGTCGCGCTCACCGCCGGTGACCGGCGCCGGTTCGGCTACATGCCGGAGGAACGCGGCCTCTACCCCAAGATGAAGGTCGCCGAACAGCTGGTCTACCTGGCGCGGCTGCACGGCATGAGCACCAGCGCCGCCAAGCGCAACGCCAACGACCTGCTCGAGCGGCTCGGCCTCGGCGAGCGCGCCAACGATCTCGTCGAGGCCCTGTCGCTGGGCAACCAGCAGCGCGCCCAGATCGCCGCAGCGCTCGTGCACGACCCCGAGTTCCTGGTCCTCGACGAACCGTTCTCCGGCCTCGACCCCATCGCCGTCGAGGTGGTTCTCACGGTACTCAAGGAGCGTGCCGCCGCCGGCGCCCCCGTGCTGTTCTCCTCGCACCAGCTCGACCTCGTCGAACGGCTCTGCGACGACCTCGTGATCATCGCCGCCGGCGAAATCCGCGCCAACGGGTCCCGCGAACGCCTACGCGAGCAGTTCAGCACCCCCAGGTTCGAAATCCACACAGATGCCGACGCCGGCTGGATCCGCGGGGTCGCCGGCATCACCGTGATCGACTTCGACGGCGGCGAAGCCGTCTTCGAAGCCGACTCCGACGCCGCCAGCCAGCAGGTCCTCCGCGAGGCCCTCACCCGCGGCGCCGTGCACTCCTTCGGCCACCTCCGGCCCTCCCTCTCCACCATCTTCAAGGAGGTCGTGCGATGAGCACCGACACCGAACCGGCCACTGGCACTGGCACTGGCACCGGAACAGAACCCCGCCAGAGCGCCGCAGCCCGCACCACACCCCCCGCGCCCAATTTCTGGGCCAGCGTCTGGCTGGTCGCCACCCGCGAGATCGTCTCGCGCCTGCGCAGCAAGGCCTTCCTCATCTCCACCGGCATCCTGCTGCTGATCGCGGTCGGCTCCGTCGTCGCCGGCGGCATCATGAGCGCCAACCCGTCCACGACCTCGGTGGCCGTGGTCGGCTCGGCCGGATCCGTGGTCAGCGAGGCCGCCGGTCTCACCATGGTCTCCGCCGACGGCGTCGCAGAGGCGGAGGCCCTGGTGCGCGACGGCACCGTCGAAGCCGCCGTGGTGCCTGACGACTCCCTGCTCGGCGTCAGCGTGATCGCCCTGGATTCACCGCCGAGCGCGGTCATGAATGCGCTCAGCGTCGCCCCCGCCGTCGAACTGCTCGACCCGGCCGAGCAGGGCGGCTTCCTCGTCTACATCGTGGCGCTCGGCTTCGGCCTGGTGTTCTTCATGTCGGCGCTGACCTTCGGCTCCACCATCGCGCAGAGCGTGGTCGAAGAGAAGCAGACCCGGGTCGTCGAGATCCTGATGTCCGCTATCCCCGTGCGCGCCCTGCTGGCGGGCAAGGTGGTGGGCAACTCGATCATGGCGCTGGGTCAGATCGTGGCCATCGCCCTGCTCGTGGGCATCGGCATGGCGGTCACCGGCCAACGGGTGCTGCTGGCCGACCTGGGTCCGGCCATCGGCTGGTTCGCGGTGTTCTTCGCCTTCGGCTTCGTGATGATCGCCGCCCTGTTCGCGGCGACGGCGTCGATGGTGTCCCGCCAGGAAGACGTGGGCTCGACCACCGCACCGGTGACGTACCTCGTGATGATCCCCTATTTCCTGGTGATCTTCTTCAACGACAACCCGCTCGTGATGGCCATCATGTCCTACGTCCCGTTCTCCGCACCGGTCGGGATGCCCGTGCGCATTTTCCTGGGCTCGGCCGAGTGGTGGGAGCCGGTGCTGGCGCTGATCATCCTCGCCGTGACCACGGCCGGAGTGATCATCCTGGGCTCGCGCATCTACCGCAATTCGCTGCTGCGGATGGGCGGCCGCGTCACCATCAAGCAGGCCCTGCGCGGCTGATCGGCGCGAAAGCGCGAATCCGGGCCTGACCCGGGGTGTTGACACGTTGTGCAGGCACACAATCCGTGCGACACCCCGGAGCAGACGCACAGATTCGCCACCCAGGTTTACGCCAAGATGGAGGGGTGACCTCCCTCCATGACCTGCTCTCCCGCGGTTTCGCGTCCGACAACTATTCGGGCATCCACCCGGAAATTCTCGACGCCATCGTGCGGGCCAACGGCGCCCATCAGATCGCCTACGGCGACGACGTCTACACGGCCGAACTGCAGCGCGTTTTCGCGCGGCACTTCGGTGACGGCGTCGAGGCGTTCCCGGTGTTCAACGGCACCGGCGCCAACGTCACCGGGCTGCAGTCGATGCTGCCGCGCTGGGGAGCGGTGATCTGCGCGAGCACCGCGCACATCAACACCGACGAGGGCGGTGCTCCCGAGCGGGTCGGCGGCCTCAAGCTGCTGCCGATCGAGACGCCGGACGGCAAGCTCACTCCCGCCCTGATCGACCAGGAGGCCTGGGGCTGGGGAGACGAGCACCGCGCCCAGCCGCTCGTGGTGTCGATCACCCAGACCACCGAGCTCGGCACCGTGTACACGCCCGCAGAGGTGCGCGCCATCGCCGACCACGCGCACGCCAATGGCATGCTGCTGCACATGGACGGCGCCCGCATCTCCAACGCCGCGGCCGCCCTCGGGGTGCCGTTCCGGGAGTTCACCAGCGACGCCGGTGTCGACGTGCTCAGCTTCGGCGGCACCAAGAACGGCATGATGCTCGGCGAGTGCATTGTGGTGCTCAACCCCACCTCATCCACCGGGCTCAAGTACCTGCGGAAGCTCAACATGCAGCTGTCCTCGAAGATGCGCTTCATCTCGGCCCAGCTGATCGCCCTGCTCGACGGCGACCTGTGGCTGCGGAACGCCGACCACGCCAACGCCATGGCCGCACGCCTGCGCGGCGCGCTCGAAGAGGGCCTGGCGAATGGCTCGGTGACCGGACTCTCGTTCAGCCAGCCCACCCAGGCCAACGCGATCTTCGCCGTGCTGCCCGCCGGCGTGGCCGACAAGGTGCGCGAGTTCTACAGGTTCTACGACTGGAACCCGGCCACCGGCGAGGTGCGCTGGATGTGCGGCTTCGACACCACCCCCGACGACGTCGACGATTTTGTCGCCGCCCTGAAGAAGGAACTGATCAGCGCATGAACGTCTTCACGAACAAGCCCTGGTTGAGCTCATACGCCGCGGGCGTGCCCAACACGATCACTGATCCCACCGAGACCCTCATCGACATGATCGAGGGCTCCACCCGCCGGTTCGCCGACAAGGTGGCGCTGGACTTCTTCGGCGGCACCATGACCTACGGGCAGCTGGGCGATGAGATCTCTCGCGTGGCCAACGGCCTGCGCCGGCTCGGCGTCAAGCCCGGCGACAGGGTGGCCCTGGTGCTGCCGAACTGCCCGCAGCATATCGTCGCGTTCTACGCCGTGCTGCGGCTCGGCGCGATCGTGGTGGAGCACAACCCGCTCTACACCGAACGTGAGCTGCGCCACCAGTTCGAGGACCACGGCGCCAGCGTCGCCATCGTCTGGGACAAGGTTTACACCACGGTGCGCGGCTTCCCCCGCGACATGGGTCTGCACACCGTCGTGGCCGTCGACGTCACCAAGTCGATGCCGCTGACCACCCGGCTGGCCCTGCGCCTGCCGATCCCCAAGTCCCGCACCGCCCGCGCCGCCCTCACCGTGGCCCAGCCGCTCAAGGACGCCATCGAGTGGAGCGCCCTGGTGGGTTCCCGCCGGCTGCGCACCGCGCATCCGCGCCCGCTGCTCGGCGACACCGCCGTGCTGCAGTACACCAGCGGCACCACCGGCTCGCCCAAGGGCGCCATCCTCACCCACTTCAACCTGCAGGCCAACGCCCAGCAGAGCGAAGCCTGGGTGCCCGGGCTCGAGCGCGGCAACGAGGTCTTCTACGGCGTCCTGCCGATGTTCCACGCCTACGGCCTCACCCTCTGCCTCACCGTCGCGATGTCGATCGGCGCCCGGCTGGTGCTGTTCCCCAAGTTCGACGTGGGCCTGGTGCTCAACGCGGTCAAACGCACCCCACCCACCTTCCTGCCCGCGGTGCCCCCGATCTACGAGAAGCTCGTGACGGCCGCCAACGCGCAGAAGGTCAGCCTTCGCGGCACCAAGTACGCCATTTCCGGGGCGATGAGCCTGCCCCAGTCCACTGTCCAGCTGTGGGAGGAGGCCACCGGCGGCGTACTCGTCGAGGGGTACGGCATGACCGAGTGTTCGCCGATCGCGGTGGGCAACCCGATGGGCGAGAGCCGGCGCAACGGCACCGTGGGCGTCCCGTTCCCGAGCACCGAGATCCGGGTCGTCGACCCCGCGAACCCCGCGGTCGACCGCGGCTTCGACGAAGAAGGCGAGCTGCTCATCCGTGGCCCGCAGGTGTTCTCCGGTTACTGGGACCGCCCCACCGAAACCGCCCAGACCCTGCTGGCGGATGGCTGGTTGCGCACCGGTGACATCGTCACGGTGTCGCCGGACGGCTTCGTCACCATCGTGGACCGCATCAAGGAACTGATCATCACCGGCGGCTTCAACGTTTCGCCCTCCGAGGTGGAGGCCGCCCTGCTCTCGCACCCCGACATCGCCGACGCCGCTGTGGTCGGCCTCAAGAGCGAGCACGGCGGCGAGGATGTCGTGGCCGCCGTGGTGCTGATCGCCGGCGCCACCCTCGACGTGGCCGGTTTGCGGGAGTACTGCCGCACCCGCATCTCTGCCTACAAGGTGCCCCGCCGTATCGTCGAGGTCGACGACCTACCCCGGTCGCTGATCGGCAAGGTGCTGCGCCGCAAGGTGCGCGACAACCTCGAAGCGGCGGAGCACACCGCCTGACCGACGGCATCCGGTCAAATATGCGGGCGCATGGAATAACCGCGCCCGCACCGCGTTGACCAGATTGGGACGATGATGCCCCGCACCAATCGACAGACACGCACCAGAGAAAGCCGGGCATCATGACCCTCATCACCGACACCCACAGCCGCGCCGCCGATACGACGGCACCGATCCTCCCCGCGATGGCCGAGCGCTGGAGCCCGCGGGGATTCGACCCGACCGCCGTCATCGACGAGGACACCCTCACCACGGTGCTCGAGGCCGCCCGCTGGGCGCCATCCGGCAACAACAACCAGCCGGCCCGGTTCATCGTCGCCCGCCGCGGTTCCGAGAGCTTCGCCAAGATCCACGCGAACCTGATGGGCTTCAACCAGGCCTGGGCCGACAAGGCGTCGGTGCTGATCCTCAACATCGCCGAGGGTGACAACCCCTGGGCGCAGTACGACCTCGGCCAGGCCGTCGCTCACCTCACCATCCAGGCCCAGCACGAGGGACTGTTCAGCCACCAGCTGGGCGGTATCGACCGCAAGGCGCTGGCCAGTGCGTTCCGTCTCAAGGAGAACCAGGACGCCGTCACCGTGACCGTGCTGGGTGTGCTCGGCGACGCCGAGGCGCTCAGCCCCGAACTGCTCGAACGAGAGATCGCGCCGCGCACCCGCAAGCCGCTGACCGAGATCCTGCTGGTCAACGACTAACAGCCGCCGTTTCGGGCGGCGCACCATCCGCCGAATTGCCGCAGAGTTCCCCTCGAGTCCGCCGAAGGGGTCTGCCGCAACTCGCGGGCCTCGACGCCGCACAACGGGGGATGTGAGTTGCCACTTGGAGCCCCCTCAGGGCCTCCGAAGGGGCGCCAACTGCCATCTCACCCGACTGCGCCGCATCGACCTGCCAGTTGAGGCCCTCAACCGGGCCGCCAAGAGGCCGCAAGTGGCAAGTCGGGCAATACACGAACGCCCCCCTCGCATAAGCGAGGGGGGCGTTCGTCATGTGAGGGGTGCGGACTACGGGCGCAGCAGCACCTTGATGGCGCGGCGCTCGTCCATGGCGGCGTAGGCCAGCGCCACTTCGGACAACGGCAGCTGCAGGTCGAAGACCCGCCCCGGGTTGATCGCTCCGCTGAGCACCTCGGGCAACAGTTCCTCAACGTATCCGCGCACGGATGCGACGCCGCCGTTCACGCCCACGTTGCGGCCGAAGAGGGCCTTGATCGGCAGCTCGGCGCCGCCGTTGGGCACGCCGACGTAGCCGACCATGCCGCCGGGCCGGGTCGAGCGGATCGCCTGGTCCATCGACTCCTCGGTGCCAACGCACTCGAGCACGCAGTCGGCGCCGACACCGTCGAACATCTCCAGGATGCTCTCGACACCCGCGTCGCCCCGCTCCTCGACGATGTCGGTGGCACCGAATTCGCGGGCGACGGCCTGCCGGTCGGCGTGCCGGGACATGGCCACGATGCGGGACGCGCCCAGGCGCTTGGCGGCGATGATCGCGCAGAGGCCCACGGCCCCATCGCCGACCACGACGACGGTGCTGCCGACGGTGACGCCGGCCGAGACGGCAGCGTGGTGGCCGGTGCCCATCACATCGGCGAGGGTGAGCAGGCCAGGGACCTGGTCATCCGTGGGCTGCACGGGGGTGGCGACGAGCGAACCGTCGGCGTGCGGAACCCGCACCCGTTCGCCCTGGGCGCCGTCGGCGAAGCCGCCGAGCTGGTCGTCCGAGCCCCACCAGCCGCCGTTGAGGCAGGAGGTGCTGACGCCGTTCCGGCAATTGACGCAGGTGTTGTCGCAGTCGTAGAACGGGGCGATGACGAAGTCACCGACCGTGATGGTGGTGACGTCAGGACCGATCTCGTCGACGATGCCGACGAACTCGTGGCCGATCCGGTGCGGCTCGTCGGTGGGGGTCACGCCGCGGTACGGCCAGAGGTCTGACCCGCAGACGCAGGCCGCCACCACCCGCACGATGGCGTCACCGCCGGTGGACAGGACTGGGTTGGGAACTTCATCGAGTCGGACATCCCGCTCGCCGTAAATAACTGTTGCACGCATCCGAAAAGCCTAACCCTCAGCCCGCGAACCGTGAGATTTGCCCCAGGAACCGCCAGATTCCGGTGCTTGACTCACGGTTCGAGGGAGGCGGGAACAGGTTCGAGGACCACAACGGCAGTTTCGGTCGGGCGGCGGCGGGCCAGACCGTCGAGGTCCTTGTCCACCGTCCGCCAGCGGTCCCACAGCCGGGAGCGTTCCCCTCCGGTCGCGGCGTGCGCGACGACGTGGCGGGTCTCATCGGCGAGCTGGACCTCGCAGCGCGGCCGCGCCTGCAGGTTCAGCCACCACGCGGGTTCGGCTTCGCCCCAGCCGTTCATCGCCAGGGTCACCAGGTTCGGGCCGTCCTCCAGATAGCCCACGATCACGGACCGTTCCTGGCCGCTGCGGCGCCCGGTCGTGGTCAATCGCAGCGCACCCCACCGCTGGGGCCGCGCACGCCACAGACCACGACGACCACCGGTCACCCGGAACAGTGCCCTGTGAACCTTCCAGGCCAGCACGACGAACCAGCGCGGCGGCAGCCACGGGGTCCGCTCGCCGGTCTCGCTGCCGCGGCCGGGGGGCGTCATGGCGATCGCTTCCTCTCGCTCGGTCAGAACGGATCCGTTCAGCGCGACTGTACAACCGTTCCCCTCCCTCGAGGCCTTCGCCGCCACAGCGGCACTCCAGCCGCACGAGCTCGTGCGCCTGGGCAGCGAGGCCTTCTGCTCACCACGCCCCCGGGCCAAGCGCGGCTTCGGCCGCCGAGTCGACTACTGACCCGCGAGCCAGCCCGCGGCACGATTCAGACACGACACACACGCATGTCACTGCGTCTCGACAGGCTCGACCGACGACGGGGGCAGGTTAGGGCTTGCCGCCGACCTGCGGGTAGGACGCGGCGAGCACCCCGGCCAGGTAGGCCACGATCGCGCCGGGGCCGCTGTTCGGCGCTACAGCCTCGATCTCTGCGTTGTAGTTGGTGTTGGTGTTCACGTCGTAGGTCACCACCCGGCCGTCGACGGTTTCGATGAACTCGATCCCGGCGATCTCGATGCCCTCTGTGCGCAGGAAGTCCCGGTACCGGTCGATGATCGGGTGCTCGAACCCCTCCCGCAGGGCGAAGATCTGCTGCCCGGCCTCCGGCATGATGGTTGCCCCGGGCGGCAGAAGCAGTGCACCGGTGGTCGGGTCGATGGCGCAGGCATCCGCGGGGCAGAGCTGGTAGCCGCCGCGGGCGGTGTCGGCGGTGATCGCGTAGATGAACTCGTCGCCCACGATCTCGACCCGGGTGACCTCGGCGTGCGCTGACACCACGAACTCCTGCAGCAGCGAGATGCCGTCCTCGGGTTCCGCGTACTCGCCGGCCGCAATCGCCGCCGCCAATTCGGCGGCGCTGTCGAACTTCTGCACGCCCAGGCCCTTGCCGCCCTGGTTGTGCTTGGTGATGAACGGGGTCGGAAAGTCCCGCGCCGCCTCCACCAGGAGGTGCGTGCCGACGACCACGCGGGTGCGCGGCACGTCGAAGCCCTGCGCGCGCAGCCGGGTGAGCTGATCGACCTTGCTCACCTCGAGTTCGATGGTGCGGCGGCCGTTCACGGTGCGGGCGCCGTACGCCTCCAGCCAGTTCAACACGCTGCGGGTGTAGTCCTTCGACAGGCCGTGCCCGCGGGTGTGCGCCGACGCGCTGATCCGCGACCAGAAGATGCCGGCCGGCGGCGCCTCGTCGAGGTCGAGCACACCGTCGACGAGCAGCCATTCCCGGTACGGCACCCCGGCCGCCTCGAACGCGGCCTGGAACGGTCCGAACCAGTCCGGGTTCTCGTGCAGCACGTGGACGACGGGGGTGTCGGGAAGAAGGCTCATGAGACGAGCCTTCCACGTCACGACATTCCCCGCACGCTGACACATGGCGTAAAGGTCACTCCACCCTCCCCGCCCGGTTACTAGGGTCAGAAAACGGCCCATGTACGCTCGATGCGAAAGTACCCGATGACTCACTCACGTTTCGACGAGATCACTCGTGACGAGCTCAGCCGTGCCAGCAGCCGCAAGTGGAGCCTGCACCCGGGCACCATCGGCGCCTGGGTGGCCGAGATGGACTTCGGCACGGCGCCCGCGGTGTCCGCCGCCCTGCACCGAGCCGTCAACGCCGGCGAGCTGGGCTATCTAGCCCCCGCCACGACGCGGCTGATGGCCGAGGCCACCGCGGACTGGCTCCGGCAGGATTCCGGCTGGGTCGTGCCCCCGGAGAACATCCACCCGGTGTCCGACGTGATGTCGGCCTTCGACGTGACAGTGCGCCGGTTCTCGCCGGATGGCAGCGGCGTCATCGTCCCCACCCCGTCGTACATGCCGTTCCTCAGCTTCACGCCCACCCTGGGCCGGAAGATCTTCGAGGTTCCCGGCCACACCGTCGACGGTCGCTGGAGTCACGACCTGGCCGGCATCGACGCGGCGTTCCGTGCCGGCGCCCGCACCCTCGTGCTCTGCAACCCGCACAATCCCACCGGCGTGGCCCTGACCCTGGCCGAGCTCGAAGCCATCGCCGACGTCGTCGAGCGGCACAACGGCCGGGTCTTCGCCGACGAGATTCACGCGCCGCTCCGCTACGGCAATACCCCGCACATCCCGTACGCGTCGATCTCCCGCGAGACGGCCCGGCACACCATAACGGCCACCTCGGCCTCCAAAGCCTGGAACCTGCCCGGCCTCAAGACCGCGCAGTTCATCACCTCGAACCCGGCCGACGAAGAGGTCTACCAGGTCTACGGCTTCAGCGTGGTGCACGGTGCGTCGACGCCGGGGGTCATCGCGGCCACCGCCGCATACGCCGACGGCAGAGACTGGTTGGCCGAGGTGATCACCTATCTCGACGGCAACCGCACGGCCCTGCGGGACCTGCTCGACGAGCACCTGCCCGAGGTGCGGTACTCGCTGCCGGACGCCACCTACATAGCCTGGCTGGACTGTTCGGCGTTGGGTCTCGAGGGGTCCATCGCCGACTTCTTCCGCACCGAGGCCGGGGTCACGCTCACCGACGGGGCCCTGTGCGGCACCGGGTACGCCAACCATGCCCGCCTGATCTTCGCCATGCCCCGCCCCATTCTCGAGCAGGCGGTGCGGCAGATGGCCGCCGCCGTGCACCGACTGAAAGTGACCCTGTGACCCTCGACGCCACCACAGACTGTCCGTCCCAGCCCGAGTATGACTGGGAGGGCTACGCCTTCGACACCCGCCAGGTGCACGCCGGCGAGTACGACGACCTCACCAGCGGCGCCCGCATCTCGCCCATCAACATGACCGCGGGGTTCAGGTTCGACTCCTTCACGGATGCCAAGGCCCGCTTCGCCGGCGAGGCCGACGGTCTCATCTACTCCCGGCAGCGCAACCCCTCCGGCGGGGTCGCGGAGCGAAAGATCGCCTCGCTCGAGGGCGGCACCGAGGCCATCGTGGTGGCCTCCGGCCAGGCCGCGATCACCGCGGCGCTGCTGTCGATCGCGCAGTCCGGTGATCACATAGTCTCCACGGCGAGCATCTACAGCGGCACCCGCATCCTCTTCGGGCGCAGCTTCGCCCGGTTCGGGGTCACGGTCGACTACGTCTGGGACGAATTCGACGACGACGAGTGGGACCGTGTCATCCGGCCTAACACCAAGGCCATCTTCAGCGAGACCATCCCCAACCCGAAGAACGACATCGTCGACATCGGCCGGGTCGCCGCGGTCGCACAACGGCACGGTATCCCGTTCGTGGTCGACAACACGATAGCGTCGCCGTTCCTGATCCGGCCGTTCGAGCACGGCGCAGACGTCGTGGTGCATTCGTCGACCAAGTTCCTCAGCGGACACGGCGCGGCGATCTCCGGCACCATCGTCGACGGCGGCAGCTTCGACTGGGCCGCCGCCGACCGGGAGTACCCACTGATCACGCAGTCCGCGGCGGGCCTGCCGTCCATCGCCGAGAAGTTCGGGCGCACGGCCTATGCGCGAGCAACCCGCGAAGCCGTCGTCAACGACATCGGCCCGGCGCTGAGCCCGTTCAACTCGTTCTTGCTGCACCAGGGCATCGAGACGCTGTCGCTGCGGATGGAACGGCACCTGTCGAATTCGCTGGCCATCGCGGCCTGGCTGGCCGAGCATCCGGGTGTGCAGAGCGTCGACTATGCCGGCCTGCCCGGTAATCCGGCTTTCGACCTCGCCCAGCGGCTCTACGGCGGCCGGAGCGGCTCGGTGTTCTCGTTCACCGTGCGGGGCGGCGAAGCAGGGGCGGGCCGGTTCCTCGACCGGCTGCGGGTGATCAGCCACATGACCAACATCGGCGACACCCGGTCGATGGCGTTGCACCCCGCCACGTCGACGCACGCCTCGTTCAGTCAGGAGTTGCGCGAGCGTTTGGGCATCGGCCCCGGCCTGATCCGCCTCTCGGTGGGTATCGAAGCCGTGGCCGACCTCATCGCCGACCTGGACCGCGCGCTCAGCTGACCAGCGGCAGGCGCACCGTGAAAGTGCTGCCCTCACCGAGCACACTGGAGACCTGCACGGTGCCCTGGTGGGCGTGCACAACGGCCCGCACGATCGCCAGGCCCAGGCCCATGCCGGGGATGGCCAGTTCGGTGGAGTTGCGGGCCCGGAAGAACCTGTCGAAGACCTGTCGCTGATCCTCGGCGCTGAGGCCGATGCCGTCGTCGGCGACCCGCACCACCGCATGCGTATCGTCGTGGTCGACGCTGAGCGAGACCGAGCCCCCTGGCCGCGAGAACTTGATGGCGTTGGCGAGCAGGTTGTCGATGGCCTGCTCGATCGCCAGCGGGTCCACCCTGGCGGTCACCGCGGCGTTGTCGTGGGCGCTGATGGTGATGCCGGCGCTCTGCGCGCGCTGCCGGGCGGTGCCCAGGCTGGAGCGCAGGATCCCGCCGAGGTCGCAGTCGACCCGGTGAATCGGCGGCTGGCCTTCGGTGGCGCTGAGCAGTTGCGCGATCACCGAGAGCAGCCGCTCGGCGTTGCGCTCGATCACGCTCACCTCCATGGTGATGCCGAGCTTCTCGGCGTCGATCAGGCCCAGGTAGCCGATGATCGAGGTCAGCGGGGTGCGCAGCTCGTGCGACACCGTGGCGAGAAAGCCGTCCCGCACGGCGATCGCCTCCACCAGCGGGGTCACGTCGGTGGCCACCACGACGGTGCCGAGCGGATACCCTGACTCACGTTCGACCACACCGGAGGACGCGATGATGGCGCTCTGGTCGTCGTCACCGCCGACCCAGTACACCCGGCCGGCGACGAGGTCCCCGCGCATGGCCCTGGCGGCGATCTGATCGTCGAGGGCGACCAGGGTGGTGCGGTCCACGTCGAAGACGAGCGACGCATCCCGGCCGTAGGAGCCGGTGGCCGAGTCGGTGCGCAGGGCGAGGGCGCGGGCGGCGGCGTTGCTCAGGATCACCTCGCCCTGCGGGTTGTAGAGCTCGATGCCGGCATCCACGGTCTCCATCACCGCTTCGAAGGTGGCCTGCCGGTCGGTTGCCTCGAGCAGGGCTGTGCGCAGCTCGCCGGACACCGCCACCAGCTCGCGTTGCTGAGCCCGCAGAGCGTTGGCGGCGATGCGGGCGGCGACGGCGATGAACGCGGTGATGATGGGCAGGAGCAGCACCGCTCCCCAGCCGACAGCGTCGGTGGGAAATCCACCGGCCTGCACCAACGGAAGGCCGCTCACGAACACCGCCCCGGCCAGGGCCAGGCCCAGCGCCCACCAGGCGAAGCCGTAAGCCAGCCAGAGCACGGGCAACACTATGAGCATCCCCACGGCGGGGAAGGTGTCGCGCACCCCGTCACGGAGGAACGCGACCACCACGACGTCGAGCAACGGGACCATGACCAGCCACTCGTGCCCGAACCGCGGCCAGGGCACCAACAGGCCCAGCAGGGTGGCGACGACGGCCAGGCCCAGACCCACCTGGAAACCCGTTTCGAGAAGGGCCTCCGGCCGACCGGCCAGCACGAAGCCCAGGAGCACCGCCACACCGGCCAGAAACGGCGCCTGGGCCAAGGGAAACTCGCGGATACCCGGCGGCCGAACCATCGGCACGAGACCACCCATTACCTGCGTCACTCGACGATCCTCACGTTCGCGAGGCGTCTTAGGCTCAGTTGCCGGCCCTCCCCTGAATTCAAGCAGGTCGACAGGCTGAATTAGCCGTGTTCGGGGACCAATTCCGCCCGGGTTTCAGGCGTGCCCGATCGGGGCCACGGCCACGGTCAGCGAGTCGCCGTCCTCGGCGAGGTCAACCAGAACCGTCTCACCGTCACGGATGCTGCCATTCAGCAGCGCCGTGGCCAGCCTGTCGTCGATCTCGGTCTGCATCAGCCGCCGCAACGGCCGGGCCCCGTAGATCGGGTCGTAGCCGCGTTCGGCCAGCCAGGAGCGGGCATCCGGGGTCACGGCCAGCTCGAGCCGACGTTCGCCCAGGCGGCGCTGCAGCCTGTCGACGTAGAGCTCCACGATCTGGGCGAGGTCATCGGTAGAGAGCGACGAGAACACCACGATGTCGTCGAGCCGGTTCACGAACTCGGGCTTGAAGGCCTGCCGCACCATCTGCTGCACGGCCTCTTCCTTCTCCTCGGTGCTGAGGCTGGGGTCGACGAGGTACTGCGAGCCGAGGTTGGAGGTGAGCACCAGGATGGTGTTGCGGAAGTCGACCGTACGGCCCTGGCCGTCCGTGAGCCGGCCGTCGTCGAGCACCTGCAGCAGCACGTCGAACACTTCGGGGTGCGCCTTCTCCACCTCGTCGAAGAGAATCACCGAATAGGGCCGGCGCCGCACGGCTTCGGTGAGCTGGCCGCCCTGTTCGTACCCGATGTACCCGGGAGGGGCGCCGACCAGTCGGGAGACGGAGAACTTCTCGCCGTACTCGCTCATGTCGATGCGCACCATGGCCTTCTCGTCATCGAAGAGGAACTCGGCGAGCGCCTTGGCCAGCTCGGTCTTGCCCACTCCGGTGGGCCCGAGGAACAGGAACGAGCCGGTAGGCCGGTCGGGGTCGGAGATGCCGGCGCGTGACCGGCGCACCGCATCGGCCACGGCCCGCACGGCCCGCTTCTGGCCGATCAGCCGGTGGCCGAGTTCCCCCTCGAGGTTGAGCAGCTTGTCGGTCTCCCCCTGCAGCAACCGGCCCACCGGGATACCGGTCCAGGCGGCGACCACCGCGGCAATGTCCTCCGCCGTGACCTGATCGCCGACCATCCGGGCGCCCTCCTGCTCGGTCTGCTCGGCCTCGGCGAGCTCACGCTCTATCACGGGGATATCGCCGTAGAGCAGCCGGGAGGCCTTTTCCAGGTCGCCGCGACGTTCGGCCAGCTCGGCCTGGCTGCGGGCGCTCACCAGGCGCTTCCTCAGATCGCCGACCCGGTTGAGTGATGCACGTTCCTTCTGCCAACGTTCCTGCAATTCGCCGAGCTTGACCTGGCGCTCGGCCAGATCGCCGCGTAGCTTCTCCAGGCGCGCCTTGGAGGCGTCGTCCTTCTCCTTCTTGAGCGCCATTTCCTCGAGCTTGAGCCGGTCCACGCTGCGGCGCAGCTCGTCGATCTCCACCGGTGAGGAGTCGATCTCCATCCGCAGCCGGCTGGCGGCCTCGTCGATCAGGTCGATGGCCTTATCGGGCAACTGCCTCGCGGTGATGTACCGGTTCGAGAGGGATGCCGCGGCGACGAGCGCGGCATCCGCGATCGAAACTTTGTGGTGCGCCTCGTAGCGCTCCTTGAGACCGCGGAGGATGGCGACGGTGTCCTCGACGCTCGGTTCGTCCACCATCACCGGCTGGAACCGACGCTCGAGCGCGGCATCCTTTTCGATGAATTCGCGGTATTCGTTCAGGGTGGTGGCGCCGATCAGGCGCAGTTCACCGCGGGCGAGCATGGGCTTGAGCATGTTCGATGCCGCCACCGAGCCCTCGCCACCGCCGGCGCCCATCAGGGTGTGCAGCTCGTCGACGAAGGTGATGATCTGGCCGTCGGCGTCGTTGATCTCCTTGAGCACGGCCTTCAGGCGTTCCTCGAACTCGCCGCGGTACTTGGCGCCGGCCACCAGCGCGGCCAGGTCGAGCGACACCAGCTGCTTGTCCTTGAGCGAGTCGGCCACGTCACCTGCGACGATGCGCTGGGCCAGACCCTCCACCACGGCGGTCTTGCCCACGCCGGGTTCGCCGATCAGCACTGGATTGTTCTTGGTGCGCCTGGTGAGCACCTGGCTCACCCGGCGAATCTCGGCGTCACGGCCGATCACGGGGTCGAGCTTGCCGCTCCGGGCAATGTCGGTGAGGTTCACGCCGTACTGTTCCAGCGCGGTCTTCTGCTTCTCGTCGGTGCCAGGGGCGCCCTGCATGTTGGCCATCAAAAATCATCCTCCGCGAATACTTGAGTGGACTCGGCTCAAGTTTAGACTGGAGGTGGCGGATACGCTACCAGGGCACCTACTTCGCGGTGGCCGGCTTTCGGGCCGCGTGGAGCGCGAGGAAGTCGCGCACGTCGCCGGCCTCGGCGTCGTCGATTCCGTGGGCGAGGCCCGGGTAAATGCGTTCGACCAGGGTGGAGTGCCGCGGCAGGTAGGCGCTGGTGCGCGTGATCGCGGCCTCAGCAATGACCCGGTCCTCGGCGCCGCGACCCCAGAAGACGGCCGGGCGCGTCTCGGCGAGGGTCGCGTCGCCGGGCTGCTCTGCAGCCAGAACGAAACCGCCGAGCACGACGGGGGCGAGCACCCGCTCGGGCCGGGTGCGCAGCAGCTGGCTGGCCATCAGGCCGCCCTGCGAGAAGCCGATCGGGATCACCCGGGTGCCGGGAGCCAGGTTCGCATCGACCCAGGCCCAGATCGTCTCGGTGGCCTCGGCGACAGGCCGGGCGTCGGGGTTTCCGGGCGTGGTGATCGGGAACCAGGCCGCGCCACCGGTGCCGAGTTCGAGCGGCGCGCGCAGCGACGCCCACGGCAGGGCGAGCCCGAACGCCGGGATCAGGCCGGTCAGGTCGTGTTCGTTCGAACCATAGCCGTGCAGGAGCAGCGCGACCGCGGGTTCGGTGGTGCCGTCGGCCGGCCAGGCGGACGAGCGCACATCCCGCAGCTGCGGGGTCATCGGGCGATCAGCTCGTCGGTGGTGAGGTCGGGCAGCGCCACGGTGACCTGGGTGCCCCACGGGTCGGCGACCGTCACGGAGCGGCCGTCTCCGGCGAACGGAATCGACCGGGCGGTGAGGCGGGCGGTGAGGGAGTGCAGGTCAGCGACGGCGGGCACCGTCACGGCCACGTCACCGAGGCCGAGGCTCGCCGCGCGGGGGCCCGAGCCACGGCTGTTCCAGGTGTTCATGGCGATGTGGTGGTGGTAGCCACCCGCGGAGGCGAAGAGCGCGCCCGGGTAGCTGCCCTGGGTGGCCTCAAAGCCGAGCGCGTCGACGTAGAACGCCCGCGCCGTCTGGATGTCGCCGACCTGCAGGTGCACGTGCCCGACCGCGCCGGGCAGGGCGGAGCCGGCATCGACGATTGCCTGATCGAGGTGACCCTGCAGGTAGGCGTTGGGGTCGAGGTACTCGGTGGCCATCCGGATCTGTTCGCCGTCGTGGATCCAGGTGCTGCGGTCCCGGTCGGTGTAGAGCTCGACGCCGTTGCCCTCCGGGTCGGTGAAGTAGAACGCCTCGCTCACGAGGTGGTCGCTGGAGCCGATGAAGATGCTGCGCGGGTCCTGCGCAGCGCGGTAGACCGTCGCCGCGAGGCTGCCGGGGGTCTCGAAGAGGAACGCGGTGTGGAACAGGCCGGCCTGGCGCGGGTCGACGCCGGGCAGGTCCGGGGTGTGGATGAGCCGCACCAGCGGCGTCGTTCCCCGGCCGAGCACACGGTGCACCTCACGATTGCGACTGCGCTCCTCGAGGGGTTCCATCGCGAAGGCCCGGGAGTAGTAGTCAGACATGGTCTCGAGGTCACCGACCCGCAGGGTTACCGCGCCCATTGACGTGGCGGCGTCGAGGATCTGCTCGCGTGCTGTGTCGCTCATGATTGGCTCCCGGTCTCGCTACGAAATGCTTGTAGCTACAACCATACAGCACGTTCCTCGGCGATCAGACCGGACTGGTCAGCTGGATGAGATTGCCACAGGTGTCGTCCAGCATGGCCACGACCACTGGGCCCATCGGCGTGGCCGGCTGGGTGATTCTCACACCCTTCGCTTCCAGCTCACGAACGGTGGCGGCCACATCGTCAACGGCGAACGAGGTGGCCGGGATGCCGTCCCCGACCAGCGCCCGCTGGTACGCCTGCGCCGCCGGGTGCACGTCCGGCTCCAACAGCAGCTCGACGCCGTCGGGCTCGCCCGGGCCGACCACGGTGAGCCAGCGGTGTTCGCCCACCGGCACATCCGTCTTCGGCAGGAAGCCGAGCTTGTCGGTGTAGAAGGCCAGGGCCTTCGCCTGGTCGTCGACGAAGATGCTGGTGACGTGGATGCGGATCGGCATGGGATTCTCCTCGTTCGGTGGAGCGGAGGGGCGCGGTGCGCTGATCCTAATACGCACGAAAGCGGCCGTGTGGTTGCCTCGTTTGGATGAGGTGACCACACGGCCGCATTCGCGAGCTGCGCTTGCTCAGGCGACGGGCACGCCGACGCGGAAATTCGCGCCGTGGTGCTCGTCGGGCAGGCGGTCGCCGCGGCCGTGCAGCTTCTGCCGCAGGGTGCCCTCGGTGTACTCGGTGGGGTAGACGCCCCGTTTCTGCAGCTCGGGCACCACCCAGGTGACCACGTCTTCGAAGGTGCCCGGCGTGATGGCGTAGGCCAGGTTGAACCCGTCCACGTCGGTCTCGGCCGCCCACTCCTCGAGCTGGTCGGCGATCTCCACACCGGAGCCCACAATGAACGGGCCGAGGCCGCCGATGGCGCCGGCCCGGGCGATGTCGCCGACGGTCCACTCGGAGCCGTCGTCGTTCGCGGCCTGAAAATTGGCCACGGCCGACTGGATGGCGTTGCTCTTGACGTTGCCGATCGGCTCGTCGAGCGCGAACTCGGACAGGTCGACCCCCATCCACCCGGACATGAACACCAGGGCGCCCTCCTCGCTGGCGTAGCTGAGGTAGTCGAGGTACTTGGCTTGAGCCTTCTCACTGGTCTCGTCTGTGATGATCGTGAGCAGCGTGTAGATCTTGGCCGAGTACCGGTCGCGGCCGGCCGCCTCGAGGGCATCGCGGATCTTGGTGACGGTGCCCGTGAGCACGGCCTTGGTCGACGCGGCCACGAAGATCGCTTCGGCGTTGCCGGCAGCGAACGCGATGCCGCGGCTGGAGGCGCCGGCCTGGTAGATCACGGGCGAACGCTGCGGCGACGGCTCGGAGAGGTGGATGCCCGGCACCTGGAAATGCTTGCCGGAGTGATTGATGGAGTGCACCTTGCTCGGGTCGGTGAAGATGCCGGTCTCGGTGTCGCGCACCACGGCGTCGTCCTCCCAGGAACCCTCCCACAGCTTGTACAACACCTCGAGGTACTCGTCGGCGTAGTCGTAGCGGTCGTCGTGCTCGAGCTGGTCTTCGTTGCCCATGTTGCGCGCGGCGGAGGGCAGGTAGCCGGTGACGACGTTCCAGCCGACCCGCCCCTTGGTGAGGTGGTCGAGCGTGGACATGCGGCGTGCAAAGGGGTACGGGTGCTCGTATGCGGTGCCGGCGGTGACACCGAATCCGAGGTGCTCTGTGACATATGCCATTGCGGGAATGACCAGGAGCGGGTCGGCGACGGGGATCTGTGCTCCGTTGCGGATCGCCGCCTCGTTGGTGCCGCCGTAGACGTCGTAGGTGCCCAGGACGTCGGCGAGGAAGATGCCGTCGAAGCGTCCCTTCTCGAGCAGCTTAGCGAGCTCGGTCCAGTACCCGAGGTCGGTGTAGCTCTGCGACCTGTCGTCGGGGTGGCGCCAGAGGCCGGAGGACTGGTGGGCGACGCAGTTCATGTCGAAGGCATTGAAGCGAATCTGTCTGGGCATGGATCAATGCTCACCTCTTCGCGGCCCGATCACATCCCTGCACGAAACACGACGTCACAGTGGGATGCGGCGCAGTATCTTCGAGCCGCCCTCAGCGGACGATGCATGAGTGCAAGATCCTGCACCCGCGCGGACGGTCGGGAGGGCCGGCGCGGCGGCCGGCTCCGAATGAATGGGGGTGCCTTTTCTCCCGGCCAGGTGCCATACTGGCCCGGCAACGCCCCGACCGAGCCAACGCCACCGGCGGCCGCGCACCGCATGACCACTCATCGAAGAGGAGTCCCGTGAGCACCGCGCTACTGTCCAATTTCATCAATGGCCACTTTGTGACACCGACGGGCTCCGTGCTGCTGGACATCGTCGATCCGACGACCGGGTCGATCGTGGCCCGGGCCCCGATCTCCACAGCGGGCGACGTCGACGACGCCATGCGCGCCGCCAAGGCCGCCTTCCCCGGCTGGAGCCGGAAGACCCCGGGCGAACGGCAGTTGGCGCTGCTGCGGCTGGCCGACGCCGTGGAGGCCAATAGCGACGCGATCGTGGAGGCTCAGCACCGCAACACCGGCCAGCCGCGCGCCACCATCGCCGCCGACGAGGTGGCCGCCGGGGCCGATCAACTGCGTTTCTTCGCCGGCGCCGCCCGACTGCTCGAGGGCAAGTCGGCCGGCGAGTACCTCGAGGGCATGACCTCCTGGGTGCGCCGCGAACCGATCGGGGTGGTGGGCCAGGTCACCCCGTGGAACTTCCCGTTCCTCATGGCCATCTGGAAGATCGGTCCGGCCCTGGCCGTGGGCAACACCCTCGTGCTCAAGCCCAGCGACACCACCCCTGAATCCACCCTCGAACTCGCCCGGATCAGCCAGGGCATCCTGCCGGACGGCGTGATGAACATCGTGCTCGGCGATGCGAGCACCGGTGCGTTCATCGTCGAGCACCCGGTGCCCGGCCTGGTCTCGATCACCGGCAGCGTGCGCGCGGGTATGGCCGTGGCTGCCGGCGCCGCGCACACCCTCAAGCGCGCTCACCTGGAGCTCGGCGGCAAGGCGCCCGCCGTGGTGTTCGGTGACGTCGACGTGGCCAAGGTCGCCTCGGCGATCGCCGACTTCTCCTTCTATAACGCCGGCCAGGACTGCACGGCCATCGCCCGGGTGCTCGTGCACGAGTCGATCCACGACGAATTCGTGGGCGCGTTCACGGCCGAGGCCGAGCTGCGCATCACCGGGTCCGCCGACGACGCCGACAACTACTTCGGGCCGCTCAACAACGTGCGGCACTTCACCGACGTGGTCGAGAAGGTGGAGGGCCTGCCGGCGCACGCGGTGATCAGCACCGGCGGCCACCGGGTGGGTGAGGCGGGCTTCTTCTTCGAACCCACCGTGGTGACCCAGGTGCGCCAGACGGATGCGATCGTGCAGGACGAGACATTCGGCCCGGTGATCACGGTGCAGAGCTTCGGCACCGAGGAGGAGGCCATCGCCATGGCCAATGACGTGCGCTACGCGCTGGCCTCGAGCGTCTGGACCCGCGACCATGCCCGGGCCCTGCGGGTCTCCCGCGACCTCGACTTCGGCGCTGTCTGGATCAACACGCACATCCTGCTGACCGCCGAGATGCCGCACGGCGGATTCAAGTACTCCGGCTACGGCAAGGACCTGTCCATGTACGGCGTCGAGGATTACACCCGCATCAAGCACGTGATGAGCGCACTCGAATGAGCTTCCATCCTCTCGACCCCCTGACCGGCCCCGAGTTCACCCAGGCGGCGGCCGTGCTCGCCCGTGAGCACGGGGTGGGTGCGGGCTGGCGGTTCGCCTCGATCGAACTTGTCGAGCCGGCCAAGGCCGCCATCGCCGAATTCGAGGCCACCGGTGTCGCCCCGGAGCGCCGGGCGCGCCTGGTGGTGCTGCATCGCGCCCAGAACCACACCTGGGTGGCGGTGGTGTCGCTGCGCACCGACGCCCTGCTCGAGTGGGGTCAGGTGGTGGGTGTGCAGGCCAACTTCACCGTCGATGAGTGGGAAGAGGCCGACGCGGCGCTGCGGGCGCATCCGGAGGTCGTGGCCGCACTGGCCAAACGCGGCATCACAGACCTCGAGAACGTCTTCATCGACACCTGGACCTACGGCGACGCCGTGATCCCCGACGTCTACCGCGGCCTGCGCCTGGGTTGGGCCGACGTCTGGGTGCGCAGCGGTGCCGGCGCCAACCCCTACGCGGGACCGGTCAGCGGGCTGCACTTCGTGATCGACGTGAACACCATGAACCTGCTCGAAATCGAGGACACCTTTGCCGTGGACCCGCCGAGCGTGATGGGCGAGTACGTGCCGCACCTGGTGCCGGAGCGCATCCGCACCGCGAGCACGAGGCCGCCGTTGAAGCCGCTGGACATCGTGCAGCCGGAGGGCCCGAGCTTCAGCGTGGACGGCAACCTGGTGCAGTGGCAGAACTGGTCGCTTCGAGTGGGATTCAACTATCGCGAGGGCATGACGCTGCACAGGGTGACCTACACGGATGCCGGCCGCGAGCGCCCGATCGCCAACCGGCTCTCGTTCGCCGAGATGGTGGTGCCGTACCGCGACCCGAGCGTCGACCACTTCCGCCGCACCGCGTTCGACATCGGCGAGTGGGGCCTGGGGTTCATGACCACGTCGCTGGAGCTCGGCTGCGACTGCCTGGGCGAGATCCGCTACCTCGATGCCGTGCTGCACAACAGCGCCGGCGAGCCGTACTCGATCCCCAATGCCTTCTGCATCCACGAGGAAGACAACGCCGTGCTCTGGAAGCACGTCGACCACGACGGCGGCGCGGAGGTGCGCCGGATGCGCCGGCTGGTGGTGTCCTTCCACGTGACCGTGGCCAACTACGAGTACCTCGTCTACTGGCGGTTCTACCAGGACGGCAACATCGAGTGTGAGGTGCGCGCCACCGGCATCATGGTGGTCACCCACCTCGAGCCCGGCCAGCCGCACCCCAACGGCACCCTCGTCGACGAGCGCACCTACGCGCCGTTCCACCAGCACTTCATCGTGGCCCGGATGGACCTCGACATCGACGGCCCGGCCAACACCGTGTACCGCAGCGAGACCCGCATCGAACCGATCGACGCTGCCAACCCCCTCGGGCTGGCACTCACCCAACAGAACACCCCGATCGAGACCGAGGGCTTCGATGACTTCGACTGGAACACCCAGCGGGCCTGGAAGGTGGTCAACGAGCAGACCCTGAACGGGCTCGGCACCCCGGTGTCGTACAAGCTCGTGCCGGGCGGCGCCATCCCGTCGTTCTTCCACCCCGAAGCCCCGGCCCTCACCCGGGCTCAGGTGATCGGCCACACGGTGTGGGTCACTCCCAACGACGACGCTCAGCGTTGGCCCTGCGGCGAGTTCGTGAACCAGAGCGGCATCGACCACGGCCTGCCCGAGTGGATCCAGGCCGGCCGCGCCGTACGCGATACCGATGTGGTGCTCTGGTACACCTTCGGCATCCACCACATCACCCGGCCGGAGGAATGGCCGGTGATGCCGGCCGACATCGTCTCGTTCTGGTTGAAGCCGGTGGGCTTCTTCGACCGCAACCCGTCGCTCGACGTGGAACCGAGCGCCGCGCACTGCGCCCCGGGCATGGAGCACGGCGGGATGGCCGACCACCCACACGAGCACAGCAGCCATGAACACAGCACGGACGAACACAGCATGGACGAACACAGCACGGATGAACACAGCACGGATGCGCCGGCCACGGAACCAAGGAGAACAGCGTGACGCGAGTACCGAACTATGTGGTGGCCTACGAGGCCACCGCCCAAGGCCGCGAGGCCCTCGAGCTGGGCATCGCGATGGCCAGGATCACCGCGGCCGAACTGCGCATCTGCCTGGTGTTGCAGCGCGTCACCGCGGCCCCGGCGAAGATCCACGCCGCGAGCAGCGACTTCGAGGTTCTCCTGGCCGACCAGGCCACGAAGTGGCTCGAGCAGGCCGCCGGCTGGGTGCCCGCCGATGTCACGGCCACGACCCATCTGCTCTGGGCCGACTCCACATCTGAGGGCCTGATCCAGGCCAGCGCAGACCTCGATTCCGACCGGATCGTGGTGGGCGCCGCCCGCGGCGGACTGTTCAACAGGTTCACCATCGGCAGCGTCGCCAACGCCCTCTTGCATGCCTCCCCCGTACCCGTTGCCCTCGCCCCACACGGGTACCGCGCGCCGGCCCAGCTCACCCGGATCACCTGCGCCATCGGCACCCGGCCGGGCTGGGAAGCCCTGCTCGACTCGCTGGTGGCATTCTCCGACGGGCTGAGAGTGGACCTGCGCTTCGTGACCCTGGTGGAGGTCGACGCGGCCCGCGAGAAGCAGTCACCGGCCGCCGCGGGCAGCACCGCCCACCTCGACGCCGTGCTCGCCTACTACGAGCGGCACTCGACCAGCCACGGCGTCATCACGACCGAGGTCGGCACCGGCAAGAGCGTCGAAGACGCGGTCGAGGCCCTCGACTGGCGGCCCGATGAGCTCGCATTCGTCGGGTCAAGCCGGCTGGCCGCGCCGCGCACGATCTTCCTCGGCATCACCGCCCACCGCATGCTGCACGCCCTGCCGGTGCCGCTCGTCGTCGTCCCGACCTCGGCCACCCGCACCTGATCCAACCCGTTCGCTGATTTCGACCCGTAGCTGATCCGACCAAAGGACAGGTTCATGGCACAGTCATCCGCCTCCGGCGCCACGCCGGCCACCACCTCCACCTCATCCAGCGCCGGCGGTCTGTCCGCCAAGGGCCTGAGTGCCGGCAGCGTGGGCCTCCTCGGCGCCACCGTGATCGGCATCTCCTGCATCGCCCCCGCGTACACTCTCACCGCCTCGCTCGGCCCCACCGTCGCGGCCGTGGGCACCCAGATGCCGGGGATCTTCATGGTCGGCTTCATCCCGATGCTGCTCGTGGCGCTCGGCTACCGCGAACTCAACAACGCCATGCCGGATGCCGGCACCTCGTTCACCTGGGCGACCCGCGCGTTCGGGCCGTGGCTGGGCTGGATGGGTGGCTGGGGTCTGATCGTGGCCACGGTGGTGGTGCTGTCCAACCTCGCCGGGGTGGCCGTGGACTTCTTCTACCTGATGCTCGCGCAGCTGTTCGACAACCCCGGCCTGGCCGACCTGGCCGGCAACGTCTGGATCAACATCTTCACCTGTCTGGTCTTCATGGTCGGCGCCTGTTACGTCTCCTATCGGGGCATGGAGGCCACCAAGATGGTGCAGTACGTGCTCGTCGCATTCCAGCTGCTCGTGTTGATCTGGTTCAGCGTCGCGGCGCTCATCCACTTCTCCGACGGCACCGCGTTCGACGCCCTCGGCTTCAGCGCCAGCTGGTTCAACCCGTTCCTCACCCCGTCGTTCTCGGCATTCGCCGCCGGGGTGTCGCTGTCGATCTTCATCTACTGGGGCTGGGACGTCACGCTCACCATGAACGAGGAGACCAAGGACCCGGCCCGGACGCCTGGCCGGGCGGCGACCCTCACGGTGGGCATCATCTTCGTGCTGTACATCCTGGTCGCGGTGTCGGCGCTGATGTTCTCCGGTGTCGGCACCGGCGAGCTGGGTCTGGGCAACGAAGACATCCAGGGCAACGTCTTCGCGGCGCTGGCCGGCCCGGTGATGGGCCCGTTCGCGATCCTGATGTCGCTGGCCGTGCTGTCCAGTTCGGCGGCCTCGCTGCAGTCCACCTTCGTGGGCCCGGCCCGCACGATGCTCTCGATGGGTCACTACCGAGCGTTCCCCAAGCGGTTCGCCTCGATCAGCCCGCGGTTCAAGTCGCCGGGCTTCGCGACCGTGATCGCCGGTGTGGTGGCCTGGGGGTTCTACGCGGTGATGCGGGTGCTGAGCACCGATGTGCTCACCGACACCATCCTCACCCTGGGCATCATGATCTGCTTCTACTACGGCGTCACGGCGTTCGCCTGCGTCTGGTTCTTCCGCCGCGAGGTGTTCTCCAGCACCCGGGCGTTCCTGCTCAAGCTGCTCGCCCCGCTGCTGGGCGGCATCATCCTGGCCGTGATCTTCGCCACGACCCTGATCGACAGCACCAATCCCGACTACGGCAGCGGCTCGGAGATCGGCGGCGTCGGCCTGGTGTTCATCCTCGCGATGGTCCTCTTCCTCACCGGCATCGTCCTGATGCTCATCATGCGCAGGGTCGACCCGGCCTTCTTCCAGGGCAAGACCCTGACCAAGGGCACCTCCCGCGACGCGTGAGTCTTGTCTCGGGATCGGCGCCGTTCCGGCCGTGGTTGACTGTCTGCCATGGGGAAGTGGAGCGGTGACACCTGGCTGGGCTGGGCTCTCGTGCTGTTCTGCCTGTCGCTGGCATCGACATTCATTGCCGGTGTAGCCGGGTTCAATTTTGACCCCGACGATTATCCGAGCTCCTATTACGCCGCTCGGGTTCCCGGCCTTGTCGGGGTCATGGTTGTGTCGCTGGTGATTCCGGCGCTGGCTGCCGCGGCATCGGTCTTGTCCGCGCGTGCCGAACCACGTGAGGCGCGGCGGACCACGACCGCGACAGTCATCCTGGTTCTGGCGCTGTCATCTGTCTGGTTGTGCTTGGTGCTCGGGATCGACTCGGTGCAGCAGGCCATCGAATTCTCTGAGCATGCTCCGATGTAGGTGCCGAGGTCCGCTGCGGCGCAGTTGAGCCGCCCGACCGGCACCATCCGCTCACCTCGCTGAACACACTCTCAGGCGGCCGCCCCTCCCGGACAGCTTCTGGTTGTTTCCCTTTCACCTTCGATTCGTACACTCCCCAGTGATCGGCTTCACAAGGTCTGACTGTGGAAAGTGACGTGTGCGATGTCGTATTTTGTGGAACTGGTCGATCACCGCCTGGCCAGGCTGCTCACCCCCGCCAGGCGGGATTGGCTTCGGAGTCCCCGCACCCTGCTGCTCGGCTTCCTCGGGCTGCACCTGCTCTTCCTGTTCGCGCTGCTGCCGACCATCCTCACCGGCCGGGTGCTGGGCGACCTGCCGCTCTATCGGGTCTGGGCCGAGCAGGCGCTGGCCAACGGCGTGTGGCAGGGCATCGACGTCGAGTGGGTGTATCCCATCGGCGCGATCGTGCCGATCGTGCTGGCGGATGCGGCCGGCCCACTGCTGTACCAACTGCTCTGGTTCGTGATGACCGGGGCCCTCAACGCCGCGGCCATCGGCATCCTCACCGACTGGGGCCGCGATCGGGCCGGCTACCGGGCGGCCTGGTTCTGGCTGGCCTTCAGCCTGCTGCTCAGCCCCGTCGGACTGCTGCGCCTCGAGGGGCTCAGCGCCCCACTGGTGATCATGGGCCTGGTGCTGGTGGCCCGCCGCCCCGTGCTGGCCGCCGCCCTGCTCACCGCGGCGACCTGGATCAAGGTCTGGCCGGCCGCGGTGCTGCTCGCCGTCGTGGCGGCGAGCCGGCGCCGGGTGAGCGTGGTCGTCACCGGCGGAGTGATCACGGCCGGTATCGCCGGCGCCGTCTGGGCGGCCGGAGGCCTGCGGTTTCTGACCGGCTTCGTCACCATGCAATCCGACCGGGCCCTGCAGCTCGAGGCGCCGGTGACGACCCCGTGGGTGTGGCTGGCCGCGATGGGCCAGCACGGCACCACGATCTACCAGAACCACGCCATCGCCACCCGCGAAGTGAGCGGCCCCGGCGCCGGCTTCGTGGCGGCCGCCATGACCCCGCTGATGTTCCTGGTCATCGCCGGCATCTTCGTTCTGCTCCTGCTGGCCCTGCGTCGCAGCCGCGACAACGCCCAGCTGGTGCTTCTGGGCGCATTGGCCCTGGTGACCACGTTCGTGGTGCTCAACAAGGTGGGTTCGCCGCAGTACATGCTGTGGATCGCCCCGGTCGTGGCCGTCGGCGTGGCCCACGACTGGGTTGTCTGGCGGGTGCCGGCCTATCTCACGATCGTGATCGGCGGGTTGACCACCCTGATCTTCCCGATCTTCTACCTGCCCCTGGTGCACGGGGATGCCGGTGCGATCCTGCTGCTCACCGTGCGCAACGCTCTGCTCGTGGTGCTGCTCGGCTGGTCGGTCCTGGCCCTGTGGCGCACGGCCTTCGCGAGCTCGCCGGCATCCGTATCGGGCGTCAGCGCGCCGGAGCGCGTGGCCTGGCCACCCGCTGACGCCACCAGTTTGCGGGGCGACCCGGCCACACGAGGCAGAATAGGGAGGTGACTGCTACAACGACCTTCGCCCTCGTCCGCCACGGCCAGACCGATTGGAACGCCATCGGGCGCATCCAGGGGGCCACCGATGTGCCCCTCAACGACGTGGGCCGGGGCCAGGCCACGGAGGCGGTCGCACCGCTCTCGCAGTACGAATGGGACTTCGTCGTGGCATCGCCGCTGTCCCGTGCGGCCGAGACGGCCGACATCATCGCCGCGGACCTGGACCTCGAGGTGACCCGCCACCTGCCCGGCCTCGTCGAGCGCAACTACGGACCGGCGGAGGGGCTCTCCGCCGGACCCACGCTCGACGCCCTGCGGGCCGACGGCGACTCCGGCAGCTTCCGTGGTGCCGAGGCGGCGCTCAGCGTGTCCAACCGCGGCCTTGGTGCGCTGCGCCAGCTCGCCGAGGACTACCCGGGCGCCCGCATCATCGTCGTCTGCCACGGCACCCTGATTCGCCTCAGCCTGATGGCCGCCCTCGAGCGGGACATCCCGCCGATCCTGAACGCGGCAATGTCGGTCGTGCAGTTCAGCCCCGAGGCCGGCTGGACCGCATCCGTCATCAACAACGAGCCGCTCGAGGCCGACGCCGTGGCCCTCGCCGGCTAACTGTTCCCGCTGCGGACAAATGGTCCCGGCACACCGGGCGCATATGTCCGCATGGGCAACAGGTGCGGCTGCCTGACCGGCTAGCGACGGGTGGACACCGTCACGGTGAACTTGGTGTTGCGGCCGACCTGATGGGTCGGTCCCACGATGCGGGTGAGGGCGGGGCGATAGCCGAGGTGGGTGTTCCACACGGTCCACAATTCGCCGCCGGGGCGCAGGACTCTGGCCGCATCCTCGAAGAGCTTCAGGGCGATGCCGGCGTGCACCGACGACCCGATGTGGAACGGCGGGTTCAGCAGGATCAGCTCGGCGGACGCGTCGGGTTGCGCGCTCAGCGCGTCGTCGCGCAGCACCCGCACCCGATCCATTACGCCGTTGGCCGACATGGTGGCCAAGGCGGAGGCGACGGCCGCGGCGGACTGGTCGCTCGCCACCAGCTGCAGGCCGGGGCGACGCTGGGCGAGGGCGGCCGCGAGCACCCCGGTACCGCAGCCCAGGTCGACGGCGGTGACGGCATCCGGCTTCATGCGGTCGAGGAATTCGAGCAGGTAGCGGGTGCCGATGTCGATGGTGGTGCCGGCGAAGGCGGCGCCGTGGGCGCAGACGGTGAGACCCAGGTCGGGGTGCTCGACCGTACGCGGCCACGCCGGGCCGGCCTGGTCAGTGCTGTCCGAGACCGTCGGCTGCGTAATGATCAGGACACGCGACTTCTGCCGCGCCGGCGTGACGTGCAGCTCGCCGAAGTGCCGGCGCAGCACCTCGTTCATGGCCACAGTCATGTGCTTGATGCGGCCACCGGCGACCAGGGTCACGTCGGGGGCGGCGAAGCGGGCGATGGTGCCGGCCAGCTCGTCGAGGGCGGCCAGGCTGCGCGGCAGCTGCAGCAGCACCAGGCGGGCCCCGGTGAACAGCTCGGCGCCCAGCTGCACATGCCGGTACGCCCCGGTGAGGCCGGCCAGATCGGGCACGCTGCTCGCCAGATCGGCCGCGTTGTGATCGAGGGCGTGTTCGCCGGAGAGCGCGTCCTGGTAGACGCGCACCTCAGGCTGCGCTCCCAGCCGCGCGGTCAGCTGCGCCACCGCCGCGAGCGTCAGGGCACCGTAGTGGTCCTCGAGCACCACGACCTCGCCGACACCGGCCGTGGCCAGTCCCGCCGCGGCCTCGTCCAGGATCAGCCGGTCGCTCGCGTCGACGGCGAAAAGATTGGTCGCCTCGACATCGGGCCAGCGGCGCAGGCGCTCGAAAGGAAAGTCAGGCATCCGCTCAGAATAGCCGCCAGGGACTCGAACGGCTCAGCGAGGCCGGTGCGGCGTGGGACAATAAGAGACCCCTTCACCCAACCGTCACGGACACCGCACCTTATGGCCCACAACCTCAGCGATCTGCAGATCGCGCGCCTCGCCGGGCCACAGGCATATTCGCGTGGGGTGCGTTACGCCAAGGAGGGCCGGGTTGAAGACCAGGTCTGGCAGCTGGGCGGCAGCCGCCTGCTCGGCACCGTCGGCGGCACCCAGGCCCGACCCTACGACGTCACCGTGACCTTTCAGCAGGATTCCAACGGCACCGTGGTGCGCGCATCCGGCACCTGCAGCTGCCCGATGGGCCTGAACTGCAAGCACGTCGTCGCACTGCTGCTGGCCAGCCGGTCCACGGCCGCCGACCTCGCCCGTGCACGCTCGGCAGATTCCCAGCGTCCCCACACCAGTGCCCCCGCCACCTGGCAGAGTGCCCTGGCACCGCTCACCAGGGCGCCGGAGGCCGAGCCACCGACGGGCACCGCCCTCGCCCTGCAGTTCGAGTTACTGCCGCCGCCGCGCGCCGCGCGGCTGCCCGCCCCGAGCGTGTCGCTCGCCCGCCTGGGCGTGCGCCCGATGGTGCGCGGCAAGAAGGGCAAGTGGATCCGCGGCAACCTCACCTGGGACAACCTCTCCTACTCCCGCGGCATGCTCAACCGCGCCCAGTTGCGGGTGCTCTCCGCCATCTTCGAGCTCTACTCCTCCGGCCAGCGTTACCACGTGACCACCGACCCGTGGCTGCACCTGGACGGGTTCGCCAACCGCGCCCTCTGGGGTCTGCTCGGCGAGGCCCGCGAGGCCGGCATCCCCTTCATCGGCACCACACCCGGACAGGAGCCGGTGACGGTCTCGGACGAACCCGCCGAACTGTCGCTCGACATCCGCCGCGACCACGGCGGCCTCACCCTCTCCCCCACCGTCTCCCTCGGCGGCCAGTTGCTCGACCGCAGCGCCCTGGGCTACATCGGTGACCCGGCGCACGGCCTGTTCACCTGGACGACCACCAGCACCGACGTGCGCCTCACCATCGCCCCACTCGCGCGCCAGCTCGGCCGCGACCTGCGGGTTCTCGCCTCGGCGCACACCCCCATCACGATTCCGCCCGACGAGGAAAACGTCTTCCTCGCCGACTTCTACCCGTTCCTGCGCGGCCAGCTCTCGCTGATCAGCACCGACGAGTCGTTCGACCTGCCCGACACCGCCCGCCCGGTGCTGGCCCTGTCGATCATCGCCCACGCGGATGCCCGCATTGGCTTGCACTGGGAGTGGCAGTACACCGGCGGTGCCGGCGCCTCGGGCGCCCCGGCCATCGCGCCCCTGCACGGCCCGGCCACCGACGACGCCCCGGCCGGCTACCGGGACACGGCCGACGAGGCCCGCATCCTGCATGCCGTCAGCGGCATATTCGCGGGATTCCCCGCCCACCAGCCGGCCTTGTTCGCCGCGGAGCTGACCGGTTCAGCCGGCGCTGCCGATTCCCCGGGCATCCTGCGCGCCGACGCCACCCTCGACGGCGCCCGCATGATCGAGTTCCTCGAGGCCGTGCTGCCGGTGCTCGAGGCCACGGACGACCTGCTCGTGCAGTTCGTCGGCGACGCCCCGGAGTACCGCGAGGCCGCCGAGCCGCCCACCCTCACCTTCGCCACCTCGGCGCGGGCCGAGAGCCGGGACTGGTTCGACCTCTCGGTGCGGGTCACCGTCGACGGCGAGGATGTGCCCTTCGACGAGGTCTTCAGGGCCCTGGCCACCGGCCAGGAACTGATGATCCTGCCGGACGGCACCTACTTCAGCCTGGACCGGCCCGAACTGCAACAGCTGCGCCACCTCATCGAAGAGGCCCGCGGCCTGCAGGATTCCCCGAACGACTCGCTGCGCATCAACCGGGCCCAGTCCGACCTCTGGGAGGAACTGCAGGACCTCGGCAGTGCCGAAGCCGAGGCCGCCGCCTGGCGTGACACCCTCGCCGGCCTCGCCGACGGCGCCACGATCGCGCACCGGGAGCTGCCCGCCGCCGTGCAGGCATCGCTCCGGCCCTACCAGCAGACCGGGTTCGACTGGCTCGGCTTCCTCTACGACACCGGCCTCGGCGGCGTCCTCGCCGACGACATGGGCCTGGGCAAGACCCTGCAGGCCATCGCTCTCATCGTCGACGCCCGCGAACGACAGAGCGAACGCCGCCCGTTCCTGGTCGTCGCGCCCACCAGCGTGGTGCACAACTGGGCCACCGAGTGCGCCAGGTTCGCCCCCGGCCTCTCGGTCGCCGCGATCACCGAGACCACCGCCAAGCGCGGTGCGTCTCTGGCCGAGGCCGTGACCACGGCGGATGTCGTGATCACCTCGTACACCCTGTTCAGGCTCGATTTCGACGAGTACGACGCCGTCAGCTGGGCGGGCCTGCTGCTCGACGAGGCCCAGTTCGTGAAGAACCACAAGTCCAGGGCGCACCAGTGCGCCAAGCGGCTGCAGGCCCCGTTCAAGCTCGCCATCACCGGCACGCCGCTGGAGAACAACCTGATGGAACTGTGGTCGCTGCTCTCGATCACCGCCCCCGGCCTGTTCCCCAGCGCCGCCCGCTTCTCCGACTACTACCAGCGGCCCATCGAGACGCAAGCCGACGGTGACAGGCTCGGCCAGCTGCGCCGGCGCATCCGCCCGTTCATGCTGCGCCGCACCAAGGACCAGGTGGCCAGCGACCTGCCCGCCAAGCAGGAGCAGGTGCTCGAACTCGAACTGCACCCGCGCCATCGCCGGGTGTATCAGATGCACCTGCAGCGCGAACGGCAGAAGGTGCTCGGACTGCTCGGCGACCTCAACCAGAACCGGTTCGAGATCTTCCGGTCGATCACCATGCTGCGCCAGCTCAGCCTGGATGCGAGCCTGTACGACGACAAGTACGCCGACATCCCCTCGAGCAAGCTGGATGTGCTCATGGAGCTTCTCGAAGACGTCGTCGCCGAGGGGCACCGCACTCTGATCTTCAGCCAGTTCACCGGCTATCTCGCCAAGGTGCGCACCCGCCTCGACGCCGCCGGCGTGACTTACTCCTACCTGGACGGGCGCACCCGCAACCGGGCCGCGGCGATCGACGGGTTCAAGAACGGCGACACCTCGGTGTTCCTGATCAGCCTCAAGGCCGGTGGCTTCGGCCTCAACCTCACCGAGGCCGACTACTGCATCCTGCTCGACCCCTGGTGGAACCCCGCCGCCGAGGCGCAGGCCGTTGACCGGGCACATCGCATCGGCCAGACCAAGAACGTGATGGTCTACCGTCTGGTGGCCACCGACACGATCGAGGAGAAGGTGATGGCGCTCAAGGCCGTCAAGGCCAAACTCTTCGACAGCGTCATGACCGATGGCGGCGCCCAGGGAACCGGCCAGGGGCTCACAGCCTCCGACATCCGCGAACTGCTCGAGTAGCGCCGGACGTGACCGATATTCCCGCCGGCCCTGCGGCCGACCAGGCTGTCGATCACGCCGTCGACCAGGCCGTCGAGGCCCGCGAGCGGCTCAAGCAGGCCGCTCGGCGCGCCCACCGCAGCCGGTCGGTGCGGGCCTCCGCCCGGCTCGGGCTGCTCGCCAACGGCCTGGTGCACGCCCTGATCGGAGGAATCGGCCTGCGCATCGCGAACGGCCAGCCCGGCGAAGCCGACCAGCTCGGCGCGCTGAGCGCCATCGCCAACGGCCCCGGCGGCATTGCCGTGCTCTGGTTGTCGACGGTGTCGTTGTGGGGCCTGGCGCTCTGGCAGGGCACCAACGCCGCGTTCAGCGTGGCGCCCAATCGACGGGTCCTCGTGTTCCGCCGCTGCCTCAACGTCGGCAAGGCCCTCGGCTTCGCGCTGCTGGGCACCGTCACGTTCGCGGTCGCGCTCGGCGCCAGGGCCGGCGGCGCCGAGACGGTGCGGCGCGCCGACGACGCCATCGTGGAGAGCCCCGTCGGCCTGTTCCTGCTGCTGGTCGTGGGCAGCACCGTGGCCATCATCGGCGGCGGCCTCGTCTGGCGTGGTCTGCGACGCAACTTCCGCGAGGAGCTGCGCTACCTCTGGGGGCCCACCAAGGTCATCGTGCTCGGCCTGGGAGTGTTCGGCCACGTCACCAAGGGGATCGCGTTCCTGGTCACCGGCGGGCTACTGCTCGCCGCCGCCGTGTTCGCCGATGTGCGCTGGGTGGGTGGCCTGGACGCCGGGCTGCGCTACCTGCTCACCCTGCAATCGGGCCCGATCCTGCTCAACGTCGTCGCTGCGGGCCTGATCGCTTTCGGACTGTACCTGGTGGCCCGGGCGGCGTTCCTGCGGCACTAACAGCCGAACAGCGCAGTCAGGCTGAGAGTTGGATGAGGGCCCGACGATCTGCTTCAATTTCGAAGTACTCTGTGGGCATGGACATTCGCGAGATCCCCCTCACCGCCGCCGACGGCTCCACCACCTCGCTGGCCGAGTACGCCGACAAGGTTGTGCTCGTGGTCAACGTCGCCTCCCGCTGCGGCCTGACACCGCAGTACGAGACCCTCGAACAGCTGCAGCGCACGTACGCCGACCAGGGCTTCACAGTGCTCGGCTTCCCCTGCAACCAGTTCGCCCTCGGCGAGACCGGATCGAGCGAGAAGATCGCCGAATTCTGCTCCACCACCTACGGCGTCACCTTCCCGCTGATGGAGAAGACGAAGGTGAACGGTGGCTCCCAGCATCCGCTCTACGCCGAGCTCACCCAAACGCCGGATGGCGCGGGCAAGGCCGGCAAGGTCAAGTGGAACTTCGAGAAGTTCGTGATATCGCCCTCCGGTGCGGTCCAGCGGTTCCGCCCGACCACCCTGCCCGACTCCCCCGAGGTCATCGCGGCTATCGAGTCCGGCCTGGCGGAGCTGAAGCCCGCCGCCTAACCGTTCTCGGAGTTCGGCACCCCGTAGGACGCCGCGCTGTGCATCTCGATGGCCACATACGGTTCGTCGCCGACCACCCAGGCGTTGTGCCCGGACGGAATGAGGTAGGAATCGCCGACGGTGATGGTGGCCGTGGCCCCGTCGTCGAGCATGACCTCCAGGGTGCCCGACAGGCAGTAGCCCACGTGCAGGAGGCGACAGGAATCGGTGTTCACCGTCGGCTTGATGTTGTCGGCCCACGTCCAGCCCGGCTGCATCGTCATACGGCCGACCGAGAACTCGTCCAGGTGGTTCAGTTCCAGCAGAGTCTTCTCCGGCGCGCGACGCTCGTCAGGCGTGCTGTGCGACTTGACCTGCAGGGTGTGCGCAGTGGTGGCCATGGTGTCTTCCCAACTCTGGCGGGCCCATCAAGAAGGTCGGACACGCGGCCCACCCTGACGTGCCTGGCACGTGACCGAGCCAGACTAAACCCACCTGGCGAGGCCTGAAAGCCCGGGCTCGGATCTCCGTGAGCGAGCACCGACTGTTCCCCATCCAATAGTGGTTGAGGTGGGCGGCTAGGAACCGAACGCCAGGCGGGCGTCGGCATACGTGGCGGTGACCGTCGTGGTGCAGGTGCCGGTGCCAGTGCCAGGGGCGTCGGCGTTGATGTCGACGAGGGCGTCGTCGAAGCGGCGCACCGGTTGTGCGTCCAGGTCGCCGGGCTCCGTGGTCCAGGCGCGAGGGGTCCAGGCGGGCCAGCCGGGATCTCCGTCGTTGATGAAGGACACCGCGGCTCCGTGCACCTCGTCGGCCAGCCGCTGGGACGGGGCGGGACCGGCCAGCGCCGCCACCCGCGGGGCGTCCAGCGCATCGAAGAAGAACGGCAGATCGAGGCAGTGCAGCGCCCCGCCGAGGGTGGGCGAGCGCCACGCGAACGCCCAGAGCCAGCTGGGCGCCGCATCCGTTGTGGCGGCCTCTGCCCTCGTTTCGGCGACCCGCAGCATGACGCCGCGGATGGCGCGGTCGGAGGCGAACTGGCCCAGCAGTTCGGCGGTACCGAGCCTGTCGTGCGCCGCGGCGTACGCCCGCGCCGACGGCGCGGCGACGCCGAGACGGCCGAGCACTTCCGCGGCATCTTCGCCGGCCAACTCGTCGGTGAGGTCGGCTATGGCGAAGTTGAATTCGTGGTCGGTGCTGCCCAGCATCAACGGCTTGGCGGCGCCGATGCCCGCCCGCACGGCGTCGACCGTGGCCAACGGGACCAGGTCGCCGTCGACGACCGGTCCGAACGGGAGACCGGCGACGAGGGCGTTCGCGATCTCGCCCAGCGGCCCGGCGGGGGTGCCGGCGGCGAAGGCCGTCGCCCGCGGCTGCTCGGCGAGGATCTGGTTTTCGGTGAGCGCCCCGAGTCCCGCCCGGGTGGGCGCAACGCCGGCCAGGGCGGCCAGGCGCCGACCGGTCCGCTCCACATGGTCGGGCACGAGATAGGTGGCCACCCCGGAGATGACGATGGCCCGCGCGAACAGCGGTTGCGCCCGCGGCATCGTCAACAGGGTGAGCACGGCGCCGCCGCCCGCGGATTGCCCGGCGATCGTTACCCGGGCCGGGTCGCCGCCGAAGACCTGGATGTTGTCGCGTACCCACGCGAGCGCCAGCAGCCAGTCGAGCACGCCGCGGTTCAGCGGCGCATCCTCGATCCACCCGAAGCCGTCGAAGCCGAGCCGGTACGACACGTTCACGGTGACAACACCGTGCCGGTTGAAGTTCGCGCCGTCGTACCACGGGCTCGCTGCCGACCCGGAGGTGTAGCCGCCGCCGTGGATGTAGACCAGCACGGGCAGGCCGGCACCGGCGGGCGCCGGGGCGGGGTCGGGGGTGAACACGCTCAGGTTCAGCGTCGACTCTCCCGGGAAGCTGGGCTCGGGCACCAGAGTGCTGTCGCCACCGTCGATGCGTTGCGGGGTGGCGCCGGGGCTGCCGGCATCCCGCACGCCGGACCAGGCCGGGTGCGGCACCGGGGCCGCGAAGCGCAGCTCCCCGACCGGCGGGGCGGCGTAGGGAATGCCGAGGAACGCTGTCGACCCGGGGCGCCGGACGCCGCGGACGATCCCCGCCGTTGTCGTGACCTCGACGGTGTTCATGGGGCGCCCTTTCACTGAGACGGTGGTGGTGCACCGCGATTGAGGTTATCGCGCAGAGCGCCGCCGGGTCTGGCCCCGACGGCGTCCGGCGCGCAGAATGGATGCGCCACACCGCGGTGAGCATTCGCCGTGGACCGTTCACCGCGCGAGGAGCACACCATGGCCAAGCTGATCTGCACCTTCATCACCTCCCTGGACGGCTATGTGGCCGACACCGAGGGCAACTTCGACTGGAGTACCCCGAGCGATGAGGTGCACACCTTCGTCAATGACCTGGAGCGTTCGGTGGGCACCTACCTGTACGGCCGGCGGTTGTATGAGGTGATGGTGGCCTGGGAAACCATGCACCTGAACGACGACGCCCAGCCCGCCGTGATGCGCGACTACACCGCGATCTGGCAGGCGGCAGAGAAGATCGTCTACTCCAGGACCCTGGCCGAACCACTCAGCCGGCGTACCCGCATCGAGCGCAGCTTCGACCCGGAGGCGGTGCGGGCGCTCAAGGCTTCGGCCACCGCCAACCTGTCGATCGGCGGTCCGCACCTGGCAGCGCAGGCCTTCGCGGCCGGGCTGGTCGACGAGGTGCAGCTGTTCATCTCCCCCGTCGTGGTGGGCGGCGGCCTGAAGGCCGTGCCCGACGGCCTGCACCTCGGTCTCGAGCTGACGGACGAGTACGCGTTCCGGAACGGCGTGGTGTACCTGGGCTATCGCGTACGGCACTGACCGCACACGATAATCTGGGGCTGCGCCGGCACCCCCGGCCCCACCAGATTGGACCAGACGATGACGCCTGACCGTGCTCCTGACCGTTCGATCGCCGCATCCACCCGCGCCCTCGTCATCGGCGAGGCCCTCATCGACATCGTGCGGCGCCCGGGCGCCGAGCCGGTGAGTCACGCGGGCGGCAGCCCGATGAACGTGGCGTACGGACTCGGTCGGCTCGGTGTGCCGACCACCCTGGTCACCCAGATCGGGGCAGACCCGTTCGGCGAGATCATCGCGGGGCACCTGCGCGCGGCCGGCGTCGACCTGCTGCCGGGGTCGGTCACGACCGGCGCCACCTCGAGCGCCACCGCCATCCTGGATGCGGCCGGCGCCGCCACCTATGACTTCGACCTGCGCTGGGAGCTGCCATCGGTGGCGCTGCCCGCCCCGTGCACCTTGATCCACACGGGCTCGATCGCCGCGATCCTGCAGCCCGGCGTCCGGGCCGTGCTGACCGCGTTCACCGGCGCCCCGGCCGGCACCCTGCTCAGCTACGACCCCAATGTGCGGCCCGGCATCATGGGCAGCCGTGACGACGTGGTGCGGGCCGTCGAAGAGCTCTCCCGGGCCGCGCACGTGGTGAAAATGAGCGACGAGGATGCCGCGTGGCTCTATCCGGGGCGGAGCCTGGACCAGATTGCCCGGGAATACGTGGCGGCCGGGGTGGCCCTGTTCGCCATCACCCGAGGCGGCGACGGCGCCCTGCTGCGGGCCGGCGGGGCCACGGCCGAGCTGGCCGCGCATCCGGTGACCGTGGTCGATACCATCGGCGCCGGTGACTCGTTCATGTCGGGGCTGCTCTACGCGATCCTCGTGAACGATGCCACCGAGGCCATCCTGCAGAACACCCTCGGCGCCGCCGACCTCGGTCGCCTGGGCCAGACCGCCCTGGTGAGCGCGGCGATCACGGTGTCGCGTGCGGGCGCCAACCCGCCCACGGTGGCGGAGCTGTTCGCGCGCTGACCCGCCCCTTCCACCGCACCGATGCAGACAGCGTGGGGCAAGTCAATCCCCTTGAACGCTGCAGCGACCCTGGCTTTACTGTGCCTACGTTGTCCCCATTGAGTGGGTCTCTGGCAACGGGTAACAGGAAGTTTGGTGCGACATGGCGGTCACAACAACCGATACGGCAGTGCAAGTCTCGGTAGAACTCACTCCCACGGATGGAGTGGTGATCGAGGGTAATTCGCTGGGGGTCACCATACGCATCACCGCGCTCCGGCCGGCGTTGATCGAGCACGCCGAGCTGACTCTGATCCGCAAGGTCAACTACACCTACGGCCGCGGCAACATCTACGGCGGCGTGTTCCCCGCCCGCGAACGCACCACCGAGCTGCTCACCACGGTCACGGTGCAAGCGCCGGGTGCAATCCCGGCCGGCCAGACCCGGGTGTTGTCGGGCAGCCTGAGCATTCCCACCGACGGCCCGGCCTCGGTGCGGGGAGACCTGATCGACGTGGGCTGGTCTGTGCGTTGCGTCCTGCATGCCGCCGGTGGTCAGATCATCAAGCGGGAACGACTGATCGACGTGCAGTCCTGGGGCCAGACCAGCGCCACCGACATCGGCCATCCGCCGGTCGGCGAACACCTCGGACAGGTCGCCCTGGAGTTCATCGCGTTGTCCTCCCGGGTGCTGGAACCCGGCACCCCGCTCACGGGCGTCCTGCGGGTGCGTCCCCGCGACGAGATCTCGACCCGGGGCGTGCGCGTGCAGCTGGTGCGCTGCGAGGAGGTCTGGGGCGGACCCGGCCAGGTCGCCGACCCCGACGCCAGCGAGTCCGAGGGCTACCGGCACGCCGAAGCCGTGACGGCCGCCGTCGTGGTGGGCCCCGCCGGGATGCTCACCCCCGGCACGGTGGTCGATCTGCCGTTCACGGTCGAAACACCCGCGGGCCTGCCGGCACCGTCGTTGTCCATCGGCAACCTGCACGTGCGCTGGGAAATCCGGGCCGTCGTCGACCTGCCCCTGCGCCTGGACCCGCGGCTCTCGCTCGACCTGCTCGCCGTCACGGCCAGCCGGCAACCGAGTGATTCCGGCCGCCCCGGGGCCCTCGACACCGACTGAGCACCGGTCTCACCAGGATTGAGAAGGCGGAGTGCTGGATCGCATCCGGTTCTCCTGTTGGACAGTGGGCTCCGAGCGGAGCAGCCTGAGGGTATGGAATACACACACCTCGGTCGTTCCGGCCTGTCCGTTTCGCGCCTGTGCCTCGGCACCATGAACTTCGGGCCCGAGACCGACGAGCCCACCTCGTTCGGCATCATGGACGCTGCCAGGGCGGCGGGCATCAACTTCTTCGACACCGCCAACGTCTACGGCTCCAAGCAGGGCCGGGGCGCCACCGAGAGCATCCTGGGCCGCTGGTTCGCGCAGGGCGGCGAGCGGCGCGAGGACACCGTGCTGGCCACCAAGGTCTACGGCACCATGTCCGACCGGCCCAATGACGGCAAGCTGTCGGCGCTCAACATCCGCCGCTCACTCGATGAGAGCCTGAAGCGCCTGCAGACCGACCACATCGACCTGTTCCAGTTTCACCACGTGGACCGTGACACCCCGTGGGATGAGATCTGGCAGGCCATGGAAACCGCCGTCGCGCAGGGCAAGGTCCTCTACGCCGGCAGCAGCAACTTCGCCGGTTGGCACATCGCCACCGCGCAGGCCGAGGCCCGCAAGCGCAACTTCAGCGGGCTGGTGAGCGAGCAGTCGCTGTACAACCTGCTCAAGCGCGACATCGAACGAGAGGTCATCCCCGCCGCCCAGGCCAACGGGATGGGAATCCTGCCCTGGTCGCCGCTGGACGGCGGCCTGCTCGGCGGTGTGCTGCGCAAGGAGCGCGACGGCAGCCGCCGGGTCTCCGGGGCCAACGCCGACAAGCTCGAGAAGAACCGCGCGGCCATCGGTGCGTACGAGGACTTCGCCGCCGAACTCGGCACCGAGCCCGGCGACCTGGGCCTGGCCTGGCTGATGCACCAGAGCGCGGTGACCGCACCGATCATCGGTCCGCGCACCATGGAGCAGCTCGAGGCCGGCCTGCGCGCCGTTGACCTGAAGCTCGACCAGGCCGCGCTCCAGCGCCTAGACGAGATCTTTCCCGGCTACCGCACCGCGCCGGAAGACTACGCCTGGTGAGCGCCGGACTCAGTGTTCTCTTCATCGGCGGCACCGGGGTGATCAGCACGGCCGCGGCCGAGCTGGCCGTGGCTCGTGGCCACCGGCTGACCGTGCTCAATCGCGGCCAGTCCGCCCTGCGCAGCGTTCCCGACGCGGCTGAGGTGCTCACCGTGGACGTGCGGGACGCGGCCGCGGTTGCGGCGGCGCTCGGTGAGCGTCGTTTCGACGTGGTGGTGGACTTCGTGGCGTTCACCCCGGAGCACGTGCGCGCCGACATCGCCCAGTTCGCCGGCCGCTGCGGGCAGTACATCTTCATCAGTTCGGCCTCGGCGTACCAGAAGCCGCCGGCCGCCCTGCCGGTGCGGGAGTCCACTCCCCTGCACAACCCGTTCTGGGCGTACTCCCGCGACAAGGCCGCCTGCGAAGATGTGCTCATGGCGGCGCACCGGGAGCAGGGCTTCCCGGTCACCATCATCCGCCCGTCGCACACCTACGACCGAACCCAGATCGCGCTGCTCGGCGGGTGGACCGACATCCACCGGATGCGCACCGGTCAGCCGGTGGTGGTCCACGGCGACGGCACGTCGCTCTGGACCCTCACCCACAGCACCGACTTCGCCAAGGCGCTCGTGGGCCTGTTCGGCCGGTCGCAGGCCGTGGGCGACAGCTTCACCATCACCTCGAACGAGTACCTCCCCTGGGACGCCATCTACGCCGAGTATGCCCGCGCCGCCGGCGCCCCGGCGCCGCAGATCGTGCACGTGGCGAGTGACACCATGGCGGCGGCCAACCCCGAGTGGAGTGGTCCGTTGCTGGGCGACCGGTCTCACTCGGTGATCTTCGACAACAGCAAGGTCACCGCACTCGTGCCCGACTTCGTGTGCACCACCCCGGTCGCGCTCGGCTTCCGCGAGGCGATCGCCTGGTACGACGCGCATCCCGACCAGCAGGTGGTGGATGCGGCGCTGAACGCCACCCTCGACGGGCTCGTCACCGCGCACTCCACTCTTTCCTGATCATCCGCAGCACTCGATTGGACACCCTATGAAGACCCGACTCATCGGCGACCGTCCCGTCAGCTCCATCGGCCTGGGCGGCATGCCCATGTCGATCGAGGGCCGACCCGACGAAGCCCGCTCCATCGCCACCATCCACGCCGCCCTCGAGGAGGGCGTGACCCTGTTCGACACCGCGGATGCGTACCACCTGCACGCCGACGAGGTGGGCCACAACGAGTCGCTCATCGCAAAGGCCATCGCCTTGTGGGGCGGCGACTCGTCGCGGGTGATCGTGGCCACCAAGGGCGGGCACCTGCGGCCCGGCGACGGCACCTGGTACGTCGACGGCCGACCCGAGTACCTCAAGCAGGCCGCCGAAGCCTCGCTCAAGCGCCTCGGCGGCGACGCGATCGACCTGTACCACCACCACCGGCCCGACCCCGCGGTGCCGTACGCCGACTCGATCGGCGCCATCCGGGACCTGCTCGACGCCGGCACCATCCGCCTGGCCGGTATCTCCAACGCCAACCCGGCGCAGATCCGCGAGGCCCACGACATCCTCGGCGGCCGGCTCGCCAGCGTGCAGAACCAGTACTCGCCCGCGTTCCTCAGCAGCCGGCCCGAGCTCGACCTCTGCACCGAGCTCGGCGTCGCGTTCCTGTCCTGGAGCCCGCTGGGCGGCATCAAGTCCGCCGCCGACCTGGGCACAGCCTTCGCGCCGTTCCAGCGGGTGGCGGATGCCCACGGCGTGAGCCCGCAGGTCGTCACGCTGGCCTGGCACCTGGCCGCGTCGCCCCGGGTGATTCCCATCCCCGGTGCGAGCCGACCCGAGAGCATCCGTGACTCGGTCCGCGCAGCCGACCTGACCCTGTCAGACGAGGAACTCGCCACCCTGTCGGCCGCTCTGAACGACGCCGCGGTGACGGCATGACCGCCATCGTGCACCTCGACCTGCGCCTCGACCCGGCCGCGCTCGAGACCGTCCCGGCCCTGCTGAACGAAGTCCTCACCGCGACCCGCGCCTGGCCGGGCAACGAGGGACTCGAGGTCATCGTCGACGACGCCGACCCCGCCCACGTGATCGTCGTCGAGCACTGGGCCACCGCCGCCGACCACGACGCCTACGCCGCCTGGCGCACCACGCCGGAGGGTGTCAGTCGTCTGGGTGAGGTTCTCGCTGCCCCGCCGGTGAAGACGGTCTTCTCCGGCCGGATCCCGCTGGCCCTCTAGCCGGTCAGCCGGTCGGTCAGGCCGCCGAGCCGACAGCGTCGACGGGCTCGAGGGCGGCGGCCGCGGCGGCGACGTCTTCGAGCAGCTGCTCGAGGAACGCCGACGCGGCCGGGCTGGGCTCGTCGGCGACCGCCACGGCCACCGCCCACTCGGGCACGGTCGCCGGCAGCGGCACCGCAACGAGGTCGTCGGGCCGCTTCAGCGCGAAGCTGGTGGGCACAATGGCCACGCCCAGGTTGTAGCCCACCAGTTCGAGCAGCGGATGCACGTCGTTGACCTCCATCGCCGCCCGGTACTCGAAGCCGGCGGCGGCGAACGCCCGCCGGGCGAGCATGTGCGCGCCCCAGCCGGCCTGGAAGCCGATCAGCGGTTCGGTGCGCAGGGTCTCCAGGTCGGCCTCGGCCAGAGCCGCGACGGGGTGGTCCGGGTGGCAGAGCACCACCATCTTCTGACTGCTCAACCGGTGCAGCCGCACTCCGGGCGGGGTGTCCCCCGTCACCACGACCAGCGCCACATCGGTGGTGCCACTGGCCACCCCCTCGATCAGCTCCACGGAACCCAGCTGGCGCAGGCGCACCTCCACCCCCTGGTTCGCGGTGCGGAAACGGGCGAGCTCGGCGGGCAGGTCCACGGAGCCCAGGCACGGTTCGGCGCCCACGGTAAGGCGTCCGCGCATGAGGCCGCGTACCGCGGCAACGGCGTTCTGGGCCGCTGCGGCGCTGGCCAGGGTGCGAAGCGCATCCGCCAGCAAAGCCTGACCGGCGGCCGTGAGCTCGACCCGGCGGGTGCTGCGGATGAACAACGAGGTGCCCAGCTCGATCTCCAGGGCCCGGATCGACGCGGACAGCCCCGACTGGGAGATGTGCAGCAGCTCGGCTGCCCGGGTGAAGTGACGTTCGTCGGCGACCGTCACGAAGTGTTCAAGCTGACGCAGTTCCATTCAGCAACCCTACAACTCAGTGCGGCAGCACCCAGAGCCTCGACGTCTCGCTACTTGTCGAGGGGGCGCCAGATCACCACTTGGTTCGAGCGGCGGGTGCGGGTGCCGGCGCGCATCGAGATGACGTCACCGGCCGAGCCGGCCGCGAAGACGCGGCGGCCCGGACGGTTGAGCAATTCGTCGGCCAGGGCCGCTTCCAGGTCCCCCACCCGGCTTTCCAGGGCCCGCACGGTGTCTTCCAGCGCGAGGATGCGCCGGATCCCCTCCAGGCTCACACCCTCGGCACCCAGATCCGCGATCTCCCGCAGCCGGGCCACATCGCGCATTGAGTAGCGGCGCGAGCGGCCCGGCGTGCGGCCGGGGCTGACGAGCCCCATCCGGTCGTACTGCCGCAGGGTCTGCGGGTGCATACCCGCCAACTCTGCGGCAGTGCTGATCACGAAGACCCGGGTGTTCTCATCCATGACCGGTGTCAGCCCTTGGCCCTGGCGAGCAGTTCGTCGCGCGGGTTCTCCTTGGGCAGCGCCTCGTTGAACGCGAGCAGCTTCTCCTCGGCGTCCTTCGACAGGTGCGACGGCACGGCCACCTGAACCTCGGCGAGCAGGTCGCCGGTGCCCTTCGGGGTGACCACACCGCGACCCTTGACCCGCAGCACCCGCCCACTGGGGGTGCCGGGCGCCACGCGCAGCTTCACCGGCGGCCCGCCCAGGGTGGGCACCTCGATGGTGGCACCGAGGGCGGCTTCAGCGAAGGTCACCGGCACGTTCACACGCAGGTTGAGTCCGTCACGTTCGAAGACCGGGTGCTTGCGCACGGTGACGGTGAGCACGATGTCACCGTTCTCGCCGCCGTCCGGGCTGGGTTGCCCCTGCCCGCGCAGCTTGATCTTCTGCCCGTCGGCCACGCCGGCGGGAATCTTGACCTTGATCGACCGACCCTCCTGCGTCTGCAGGGTGATCTGGTCGCCGTGGGTGGCCGTGATGAAGTCGACCGTGGTCGACGCGACCACGTCACGCCCCCTGGTCGGCCCGCCCGCGCCTCGGAAACCTCCGGTGGGGGTGCCGAACCGGCCACCACCACCCTGGGCGCCACGGCCGAACATTCCGCCGAGGATGTCGTCGAAGCCGGCCTGCTCGTAGGAGTAGCCCTGCTGTTGACGGGCTCCTCCACCGAACATGCCGCCGAAGACGTCGTCGAAGCCGCCCTGCTGGCCGCCCTGCCCGGGGGCGGTGAAGCGAGCTCCACCGCCCATCGCGCGCACGGCGTCGTACTCCTTGCGCTGTTCGGGGTCACCGATGACCGAGTGGGCCTCGCTGATCTCCTTGAACTTCGCCTCCGCCGCGGGGTTACCCGGGTTGGAGTCGGGGTGGTACTTGCGGGCCAGCTTGCGATATGCCTTCTTCAGGTCGGCCGCGGAGACGTCCTTCGACACCCCGAGAACCTTGTAGAAGTCCTTGTCGAACCAGTCCTGGCTAGCCATCGCTCGGTACCTGCACGACGACCTTGGCCACCCGCAACAGCGAGGACCCGAGGTAGTAGCCGGTCTCGACGACGTCGCCGACGGTTTCCACGTCGATGTCGGGCGTGGGCATCTGGAAGATGGCCTCGTGCACGGTGGGGTCGAACACGTCGCCGACGGTGCCGTACGGCTTGAGGCCGATGCGCTCGGTGCTGGCGCGCAGCTTGGCCGCGATGGTCGCGAAGGCGGTGTCGCCCTCGAGATCGCCGTGCTTCTCGGCCCGGTACAGGTCGTCGAGCACCGGCAGCAGTACCTTGACGACTTCGCCGGTGACGCGCTCGCGCTCGATCTCCCGGTTGGCCTCGGTGCGCTTACGGTAGTTGGCGTACTCCGCGGTGACCCGCTTGAGGTCCGCGAGGTGCTCGCTGGAGGGATCGGATGCCTCGAGGTCGGCCGCGTCCAGGATGTCCTGCACGGTCAGCTCGTCCTCCTCGATGCCCGCGGCGTCAGCCGCGTCGACGAACTCGGCCGGAGCGGCCGCGTCGGAGTCCGGCCCGCCCGCCGCGGGGGCGCCCGATTCGGGCGCTCCCGCAGCAGCAGACTCGTCTTCGGGACGGTTCTCGTCCGGACGGTTGGCGTCGCTCATTACTTCTTCGCTTCGTCCTCGTCGTCGACAACCTCGGCGTCGACAACGTCTTCGTCGGGGTTGCCCGACTCGGCGGTGGGCTCGGCGGTCTCGGACTCGCCGGCCGCGGCATCCGCCTGGCTGGAGGCGTAGATGGCCTCGCCGAGCTTGCCCTGGCTCTCGGTGAGCTTGTCGAACGCGGTCTTCACAGCGTCGTCGTCGTCACCGGCGAGAGCGGACTTGAGGGCGTCGACGTCGGCCTGAACCTCGGTCTTGACCTCTTCGGGCAGCTTCTCGTCGTTCTCCTTGATCAGCTTCTCGATCGAGTAGGCGAGCTGCTCGGCGCCGTTGCGGGTCTCGGCGGCTTCGCGGCGGCGCTTGTCTTCTGCCGCGTGCTCTTCACCCTCGCGAACCATGCGCTCGATGTCTTCCTTGCCCAGCGCGGTGCCGCCGGTGATGGTCATCGACTGCTCCTTGCCGGTGCCCTTGTCCTTGGCGGACACGTGGACGATGCCGTTGGCGTCGAGGTCGAAGGTGACCTCGACCTGCGGGATGCCGCGCGGGGCCGGCGCGATGCCGGTGAGCTCGAAGGTGCCCAGGTTCTTGTTGTCGCGGGTGAACTCGCGCTCGCCCTGGAAGACCTGGATGGCCACGGACGGCTGGTTGTCGTCGGCCGTGGTGAAGGTCTCGCTGCGCTTGGTGGGGATGGCCGTGTTGCGCTCGATGAGGCGCGTCATGATGCCGCCCTTGGTCTCGATGCCGAGGCTCAACGGGGTGACGTCGATGAGCAGAACGTCCTTGCGCTCGCCCTTGAGGACACCGGCCTGCAGTGCGGCGCCGACGGCGACGACCTCGTCGGGGTTGACACCCTTGTTCGGGTCCTTGCCACCGGTCTCGGCCTTGACGAGCTCGTACACGGCGGGCATGCGGGTGGAGCCACCGACGAGAACGACGTGCGCGATGTCCTCGACCTTGACGCCGGCCTCACGGATGACGTCCTGGAAGGGCTTCTTGGTGCGGTCGAGCAGGTCTTCGGTCATCTTCTCGAACTGGGCGCGGGTGAGCGTCTCGTCGAGGTTGGCCGGGCCGTTCTCCGTCAGCGAGAGGTACGGCAGCTGGATGCTGGTGGACATGCTCGAGGAGAGTTCCTTCTTGGCCTGCTCCGCGGCTTCCTTGAGGCGCTGCTTGGCGATCTTGTCCTTGGAGACGTCGACGCCGGTGGAGTCCTTGAAGCGCTTGATCAGGTGATCAACGATGCGCTGGTCCCAGTCGTCGCCGCCGAGGCGGTTGTCACCGGAGGTCGAACGCACCTGGATGGTGCTGAAGTCGTCGTCCTTGCCCACCTCGAGGAGGGAGACGTCGAAGGTTCCGCCACCGAGGTCGAAGACCAGGATGAGCTCGTCTTCCTTGCCACGGTCCAGGCCGTAGGCCAGGGCGGCCGCGGTGGGCTCGTTGATGATGCGCAGCACGTTGAGGCCGGCGATCTCGCCGGCTTCCTTGGTGGCCTGGCGTTCGGCGTCGTTGAAGTACGCGGGAACAGTGATGACGGCATCCGTCACCTTGTCGCCCAGGTACTGCTCGGCGTCGCGCTTGAGCTTGGCGAGGATGCGGGCGGAGATCTCCTGCGGGGTGTACTTCTTGTCGTCGATGTCGACGGTCCAGTCGGTGCCGACGTGGCGCTTGACCGACGAAATGGTGCGGTCCACGTTGGTGACGGCCTGGCGCTTGGCGGTCTCGCCGACGAGTACCTCGCCGTCCTTGGTGAACGCGACCACGGAAGGCGTGGTGCGGAAGCCTTCAGCGTTTGCGATGACGGTGGGTTCTCCACCCTCGAGTACGGCCACCACCGAGTTGGTGGTTCCGAGGTCAATGCCGACTGCACGAGCCATGTGAGAGTATCTCCTTCAAAGTTTGGGTTCAAGGCCTGTTTCAAAGACTTGAGTGTTGCTGGCTCAAGTGTGCCACCGCCCAAAAACCTAAGTCAAGCCGGGGTCGCCAAAGTTGAGTCGGAGAGGCTCAACTCCCAGCGTTCTCACAAGAAGTGGGACAATAACGTGTGCCGCCCTCGACCTCACCCGATCCCGCCGCGGACTCCGTACGCCGACGCGCCGTGCTGGCGAAGCTCCCGCGGATCTCCCGGCTCGACGGCTCCGCCATCCGGGTTCTCCTCGTCGACGACGAGGACACCCTCACCAATCTGGTGAGCCTGGCGCTGAGTTATGAGGGCTGGATCGTGGACGTCGCCCACACCGGGCAGGCCGCCCTGCGGGCCTACCGGGACAACCGGCCGGACGTCGTGATCCTGGACATCATGCTGCCGGACACCGACGGATTGAGCGTGCTGCGCCACCTGCGCTCCGGCGGTTCCACCACGCCGACCCTGTTCCTCACCGCCAGGGACTCTGTGGACGACCGCATCATCGGCCTGACCGCCGGCGGTGACGACTACATGACCAAGCCGTTCAGCCTCGAGGAGCTCGTGGCCCGGCTGCGCGGGCTGCTGCGCCGCACCGTGCAGGCCGTCCCCGAGGAGCAGGCCGCGCTGGTGGTGGGCACCCTGACCCTGGACGAAACCAGCTATCGGGTGCGTCGCGACGACGCCGACATCATGCTCACCACGACCGAGTTCGACCTGTTGCGCTACTTCATGCGCAACCCGATGCGGGTGCTGAGCCGGGCGCAGATCCTTGACGAGGTCTGGAACTACGACTTCGCCGGGCGCGGGAGCATCGTGGACCTCTACGTGTCGTACCTGCGCAAGAAGATCGATGCGGAACGCGCCCCGATGCTGCACACCGTGCGCGGTGTCGGCTACATGCTGAGGCCCGCGGAGTGAGCGCGGTCGGTTCGTCTACGGCTCCCCCCGAGCGCGGAGCGGCACCCTGGACACTCCGCCGCCGACTGGTGGTGGGAATCGCCGGCGTCGTGGCAGCGGTGCTTCTGGGCATGGGCCTGCTGAGCATCGCCGTGTTGAGCACCTCCACGAACACCGTGGCCGATGCCCAGCTCACGGCGTCGCTGTCGGCGCTGAGCCAGTCTGTCGACAAGTACCGGGGTCCGCCCGCCGTCGGCGGGCACGGGCACGGCGGCGGCGTGGCCAAGTCCTTCGTCGATTTTGTCGGGCACGGGCGTGGCACCGTGATCGCGGTCGTCGCTGATGGTGTGGTCGCCGACTCCGCCCTGTTCTCGGGCACCGGCGCCGTTGTGCTCTCGACCGACGCGATCGAGGCGATCGAGCTTGCCGTCACCGATCTGGAGTCGGGCGGCGAGAACCGAAGCCTGAACCTGGGCGACCTCGGCAGTTACCGCGTCGCGACAGTCGTCAACGACGGCGAGCTGCTGGTGGCCGGCGTACCGCTCGAGGCCGCCGAGATGGCTTTGTTGCGCCAGGGCCTGGCCATCGCCGTCTTCACGGTGCTGGCGCTGGCCGGAACCGTGCTGGGCACGATTCTGGTCGTGCGACTCGCCCTGCGCCCACTGGCCCGGGTGGTCGAGACCGCCGTCGAGGTGACCGCGCTGCCGTTGGCCGTGGGCGACCACGGCATCTCCACCCGCCTCGCGGCCGCAGACACCGATCCCCGTACCGAGACGGGCAAGGTGGGTGAAGCCCTCAACCAACTGCTCGACCACGTCGACACCGCCCTCAGCGTGCGGGCCGCCACCGACCGGCGGATGCGCCGGTTCGTCACGGATGCCTCCCACGAGCTGCGCACCCCGCTCGCGGCCATCCAGGGCTACGCCGAACTGACCCGGCAGGACAGCGCCGAGCTGCCCGAGATCACCGAGTACTCGCTCGCCCGGATCGAATCCGAGGCTCGGCGGATGAGCTCGCTCGTGAGTGACCTGCTGCTGCTCGCCCGTCTCGACGAGGGCCAGGACCTGCACGTGGAAGACGTGGACCTCGCCGACCTGCTGCTGACCGCGGTGAACGACGCCAGGGCATCCGCGCCGTCGCACAGCTGGCTCGCCGAGGTGCCGGACACTGCCGTGGTCGTGCGCGGCGACCGGGAACGCCTGCACCAGCTGGTGGCGAATCTGCTCTCCAACGCCAGGGTGCACACCCCGCCCGCCAGCAGCGTGACCGCCCGGCTGCGGGTGGGCTCGCCCGGCATGCCGGTGCAGCTGAGCGTGCAGGATGACGGGCCGGGCATCACCGCGGATCTGCTGCCGGTGATCTTCGAACGCTTCGCGCGCGGCGATGCCTCCAGGACCCAGGTGTCCGGCGGCCCCCGCAGCACCGGCCTGGGCCTGGCGATCGCCCTGTCGATCGCCGAGGCGCACGGAGGCACCATCCGGGTGCGGTCCTCCCCCGCGGGCACCGCCTTCACAGTCACCCTGCCCACCCCGGGCACCCGGCGCCCGTGATGCCCCGACTGGTGGTGGTGCTCCCCGTGGTGCCGCTGCGCGTGGGCGCCGGCTTCGCCGTGGCCGAATGGCCCCTGCACGTCACGGTGCTGGCGCCGTTTCTCACGGATGCCGACCCCGGCGACGTCGGCCACGCCATCCGTCTCGCCGTCGAGAACCAGGCGCCGCTCACCGTCGTCGCCGGCGAGGACGCGCTGTTCGGGCGGCGGCACACCATCCCCGTCACAATGCTGCTCCCGCACGAGGGACTCACCCGGCTGCACCACACCCTGGTGGACACCCTGCGGCCGTTCGCCGCCGCTCCAGACGAACCGGCCTTCACCGGCGACGGCTTCCGCGCCCATGTGACGCACAAGCCGCCCGCCCGCCTTCACCCCGGCCAGTCCCTCACCCTCGGTCAAATCGCCCTGGTGGACATGCTCCCCCGAACACACGAGGCCGGCCGCACGGTCCTGGCCGCCACCAGTTTCGCGAGCTGAGAGAAAAGCCCCGAAAACCAGAGGGTTTCGGGGCTTGACTCACCGTCCGCGAGGTGTCACTCGCGCGGCGACCAGACCTCCCGGGCGGTCAGCGGCACCGCGAGGGGACGCTCGGTCGTCGTGGTCAGCTCGAGCCGGCGCCCCTCGGCGGCCGACTGCAGCAGCGAGGTCATCACGTCGAGGGAATGCAGCGCGATGTCACCGTTCGCGCGGGCCGCACGGTCGGGGCCGGCCGCGATGAAGTCGAGCAGGCCGATACCGCGGGCGCTGTCCAGGTAACCGGCCGCCGTCGGCAGGGGCCGCCACTGGGTGGCCCCGAGCTCGAAGAAGCGCGTCTCGCCGTCGAACCGGTTCGGGTCTGGCGCCGAGAGGGTGCCGTTCTCACCGTGCACCTCGAGGGGGGCCGCGTCGGTGGCGGCGCCGTCGAAGCTCGTCGTGATCGTGGACAGGGCGCCACTGTCGTGCTCGAGCACCCCGGTGATGTGCGTGTCGACGTCGACCGGGATCACCGCGCCGGCCCGCGGGCCCTGCGTGATCGTGCGCGTGCCCCGCAGCCGGCTGGCCGCGCCGGTGACCGAGCGCACCGGCCCGAGCAGGTGCACCAGGGCGGCCACGTAGTACGGGCCCATGTCCAGCAGCGGGCCGCCGCCGCTCTGGTAGTAGAAGTCGGGGCTGGGGTGCCAGCGTTCGTGCCCCGCTGTCACCATGACGGCGGATGCGGCCAGCGGGCGCCCGATCAGGCCGTCGTCGATCGCGTGACGAGCGGTCTGCACCCCGGTACCCAGAACGGTGTCCGGCGCGCTGCCCAGGCCCACCCCGGCGGCAAGCGCCGCGGCAACGATCTCGCGGGCGTCGGCCATCCGGGCGGCCAGCGGTTTCTCCCCGTAGACGTTCTTGCCGTGGCCGATCGCGGTCAGCGCGATCTCGGCGTGCGCGGCCGGGATGGTGAGGTTCAGCACGGTGTCGACCTCGTCGCTGGCGACCAGCTCGGACACCGACAGGGCTCGCGCGTGCGGCAGCCGGTCGGCCAGGGTGCGGGCCCGGGCGGTGTCGAGGTCGGCGACCGCCGTGATCCGGATCTGGGCGCTGTCGGCGAGAGTGTCGAGGTAGGCGGCCGAGATGTTGCCCAGGCCTACGATTCCTAGGCGGTGCGGGTGGCCCACAGCATGCCCCTTTCGATGATGGTGCGTACGTTGGGGTCGGCGAGAACCTCCGGGCTGTGCCCCGCGGTGCTGACGCATAAGCGACCCGTGCCCCAGAGCCGGGTCCACACCGCCGGCGAGGTGATGGGCCGGTGCCAGGGCTCCCAGTCGGGCGCCGGATGGGTCGTCGTGGCGAGCACATCGATGAGGTCGTCGTGCAGCACCCAGTACTGCTCGGTGCACAGGTCGAAGTCGGCGAGGCCGGCGGTGATCGGATGCTCCCGGCCGAGCGGCGTCATCTGCACCGTGTAGTCCAGGTAGTTGTTCTCCTGCGCGCCATCGACCCGGTCCGCGGGCGGTTTGCCCGGGTGGGTGGCGAACTGTCCGCCGATCAGCTGCAGGTAGTCGGCGGAGGCCCGGAAGGAGTCGGCGATGCCGCCGTGCCAGCCCGTGAGACCGGTGCCGGCGGCCACCGCCGCGCGAAGTCCCGCGACCTGGTCGCCGCTGATCTCGCTCATCGTGACGCTCTGCACGATGAGGTCGAACCGGGCCATCTGCTCGGCGTCGGCGTAGATCTCGGGTGATTCCTCGATCTGCACCGAGTAGTCGTGTGCGGCGAGGAACGGTAGGAACATCGCCGTGGCGGCGACGGGGTGGTGGCCGTCCCAGCCTCCTCGAACGATCAGGGCGTTGTGCTGGGTCATGCGGTTCTCCGTTCCACGGGCGTCGTCTGGGATCTGGCCTTGGCGCTCGCCTCGACCGCGGCGAGTACCCGTTGAACATCGAGCGCCTCGCCGAAGCCCGGCGAGGGCGCGGTTCCGGCGCCGATGGCGGTCACGAAATCGACCATCTGGTGGGTGAACTGGTGCTCGTAGCCGAGGCCGTGCCCGGTGGGCCACCAGTTGGCGACGTAGGGATGCACGGGATCGGTGACGACGATGCGGCGGAAACCCTCGGCCTCGGGGTCGGTACCGCGGCCGTCGAAGTACTCGAGTTCGTTCATCCGCTCGAAGTCGAAGGCTATCGATCCGCTCTCACCGTTGATCTCGATGCGGTTCGCGTTGCGACGGCCGGTGGCCATCCGGGTGGCCTCGAACACTCCCAGGGCCCCGCCGGAGAAGGTGGCGGTGAACGCCATCGCATCGTCGACCGTGACCGGCCCGCGGGCCGCGTCGGGGTCGGCGACACCGCCGAGTCCGGCCGCCGCGCCGCGCTGCGGACGTTCGGTGACAAAGGTGCGCAGGGTCGCAGAGACCTCGGTGATGCTCTCGCCGGTGAGCCATTGCGCGGTGTCGATGCTGTGGGCGCCGATGTCGCCGAGCGCCCCGGAGCCGGCCTTGGCCTTGTCCAGCCGCCAGCTGAGCGGGGCCGCCGGATCGCTCAGCCAATCCTGCAGGTAGTCAGCCCGCACGTGCCGGATAGCGCCCAACCGGCCCTCGGCGATGAACCGGCGGGCCAGCGCCAGCGCCGGCGTGCGGCGGTAGCTGAAGCCGCACATCGACAGCACGCCGGACTGGGCGGCCTGCTCGGCGGCGTCGGCCATCGCCACGGCTTCAGCCACGGAATTGGCCAGCGGCTTCTCGCACAGCACGTGCTTGCCGGCCGCGAGGGCGGCCAGGGCGATCTCGGCGTGGGTGTCACCCGGAGTGCAGATGTCGATGACGTCGATGTCGTCGCGGGAGACGGCTTCGCGCCAGTCGGTCGACCACTCCTGCCAGCCCAGTTTTGTGGCCTGCGCGGCGGTGGTGTCAGCGGACCGGCCCACGAGCAGCGCCATTTCGGGTTCTCGGGGAAGGTCGAAGAACCTCGGCGCCGTGCGCCAGGCCTGCGAATGGGCCGCGCCCATGAACGCGGTTCCGATCAACGCCACCCGCAGCGGGGTCTGGTCTGCCATTCGCGCTCCTTCAGTCGACACCATCGTCGGACGCTTGTCCTCTGCGAGGATGGCAGCACCAGCACCACCCCGGCACTTTTTTGCGCAAAAATGGTGGGAGGAGGCAGGGTGATGGGCGAAACGGCACGGGTGACACTCAGTGATGTCGCCGAGCGAGCGGGAGTGTCCATCGCCACGGCCTCACGCGCCCTGGCCGGGCGCGGCGAACTGGGTCTGGCCACCCGGGAACGGGTTCTGGCGGCCGCGACCGCGCTGGGCTACGACCGGGGCACGTCGTCGCGCGGACGGCCCAGCACCCTGGACACGCGATTGATCGAGCTCGTGCTCGGCTCCTTCGACGATGCCTGGACCGACGAGGTCACGGCGGGTGCGCGGCGCAGTGCCTTCGAGCACGGCTACGACCTCGTGCTCACCCTCGAGCGGGACGACCCCGCCGACGACTGGCCCGCGCGGGTCGCCACCCGCCGGCCGTCCGGCGTGATCCTGGGCCTCATCAGGCCCACCCGTCGGCAACTCACCGAGCTGCGGGGGCTGAGGATCCCCCTGGTGTTGCTGGACCCGCGGTCCGACCCCAACGGCGAGCTGGCCAGCGTGGGCACGACCGACCACCAGGGCGGTTACGACGCCGGCGCGCACCTGGCCGCCACGGGCCTCGGCCGCTTCGCCGTGATCACCGGCACCCCGCGGTTCAGGTTCGGCAAGGCTCGCGAGGAGGGCTTCCGCCGCGCGATCGCCGAGCACGCGCCCGGCGCCCCGGTCACGCGCGTGGACGTGGGCTGGGACGGCGCTGGTCTCAGCACCGCGATCCCCGACCTGTTCTCCGGTGACCGCACCCCTGTGGGCGTCTTCGCCTGCAACGACGCCATGGCCCTGGCGGTGTACCCCGCGGCCCGGCGGGCCGGGCTGCGCATTCCCGCGGACATCAGTGTGATCGGCTTCGACGACGAACCGCGCTCCATTGTGGCGTCACCTCCGCTGACCAGCGTGCACCAGCCGCTGGGGGCGATGGCCGCCCGCGCGGTGGCCCTCGTGCACGAAATGCGCGCCCGCGGCGGGGAGCACTTCGACAGGATCGAGCTGCCGACCCGGCTCGTGTTGCGCCAGTCCACCCTCGCCACCCCTCCGCGAACTGTGCGTTGAGCGCTAAAACCTCGGGTTTTCGGTGCGAAAGTCACGGCTCGCGGGGCGGTAATTTGGGGGAATGGAGATACGGGAAGCCCGGGAGGGCGACTGGGGCGCGATCTGGCCCTTTTTGCGGGACGTTGTGGCGGCCGGCGAGACCTATTGCTGGCCACGGGACACCAGCGAGGCCGACGCTCAGGCGTGGTGGCTGGGCAAGCCCGGCGGCCGGGTCTTCGTGGCCGAGGACCACGGCCGGGTGCTCGGCACCGCCGAGCTGCACCCCAACCAGCCGGCGGCGGGAGGTCACGTGTGCAACGCCGGCTTCATGGTGGCCCCGCAGGCGGCCGGTCGAGGCATCGGCCGCGCCCTGGCCGAGCATGTTCTCGAGCAGGCCGCGAACGCGGGGTTCCGCGCGATGCAGTTCAACGCCGTGGTGGAGACCAACCACAACGCCGTGAGCCTCTGGCAGAATCTGGGCTTCAGCATCCTCACCACGGTGCCCGGCGCCTTCCGTCATCCGGTGCACGGCTATGTGGGCCTGCACGTGATGCACAGATCGCTGCTGCCCTGACTACTGCCCTAATATCCGTCGCCCATTGTTCACCCCACGGCCCTAGGGTGAACGCATGACCGAGACACTCGACGGCAACGGCGCCGCCCACGCCCCCGCGGCCCGCACTCCCGCCCGCGCCGCCGTCGTCGCCTGGAGCCTGTGGGACTGGGGCTCGGCCGCTTTCAACGCCGTGGTCACCACGTTCGTCTTCTCGGTCTATCTCACCGGCTCGTCATTTGGCGACGAGGGCGACGTCGCCGCCCAGCTCGGCTGGGCACTCGCGATCGCCGCGTTCCTGATCGCCGTGCTCGCCCCGGTCACCGGCGCCCGCTCGGACTCCTCCGGCCGGCGCAAGTTCTGGCTCGGCGTGAACACCTTCATCGTGGTTGGCCTCACCGCCGGCATGTTCTTCGTGCTGCCCACTCCGGAGTACCTGCTGCTCGGCCTGGTGCTGCTGGCCGCCGGCAATGTGTTCTTCGAGCTCGCCGGGGTCAGCTACAACGCCATGCTCGCGCAGGTCTCGACGCCACGCACCATCGGCAAGGTGAGCGGTTTCGGCTGGGGCATGGGCTACATCGGTGGCATCGTGCTGCTGCTGATCGTCTACTTCGGCTTCATCAGCCCCGAGGTGGGCCTGTTCGGCGTCACCAGCGAAGACGGGCTGGCGGTGCGGGTGACGATGCTCATCGCCGCCGCATGGTTCGGCCTGTTCGCGCTGCCGCTGCTGTTGCGGGTGCCCGAATACCGGGCGCCGGATGCCGCGAAGCGCGCCAAGGTCGGCTTCTTCCAGTCCTACGTCGAACTGGGCCGCGACGTGGCCAAGCTCTGGAAGACCAACCGCCAGGTCGTCTACTTCCTGTTCGCCAGCGCCATCTTCCGTGACGGCCTGGCCGGCGTCTTCACCTTCGGCGGGGTACTTGCCGCGTCGGCGTTCGGCTTCTCCCCCGGCGAGGTGATCATCTTCGCGATCGCCGCGAACGTGGTGGCCGGAGTCGCCACCATCAGCGTGGGAGTGCTCGACGACAGGCTGGGCGCCAAGCCCGTCATCGTCACCGCCCTGGTGGGCCTCATCGTCAGCGGCAGCCTGGTGTTCCTGCTGCACGACGGCGGCCAGATCGTCTTCTGGACCGCCGGCCTGGCCCTGTGCCTGTTCGTGGGGCCCGCCCAGTCGGCCAGCCGCACCTTCCTGGCCCGGATCATCCCGGCCGGCCGGGAGGGCGAGGTGTTCGGCTTGTACGCCACCACCGGTCGTGCCGCCAGCTTCCTGGCCCCCACGGCGTTCGCACTGGCCGTGACCATCTTCGGCGAAACCTACTGGGGCATCCTGGGCATCGTGCTGGTGCTTGTCATCGGCTTGCTGTTGTTGCTGCCGGTCAAGGCCCGGCAGAACCAGATGGGCTGAGCCCTCGAGGCGGTGGCTCCGGATGCGTTCCGGCCGCCGCCCAGAGCGCGTGGAAGTGGTTGATCGGGCCGTGCCCGCCGCCCACCTCGAGCCGGTCGGCGGAGGCCACGCTGTCGCTGAGCCAGGCCTTCGTCTCGGTCAACGCCCGCGGCCAGTCCCGGTGCCGGGCCGCCAGCGTGGCCAGGGCCGACGACATCGAACAGCCGGTGCCGTGGGTGTTCACGGTGTTGATGCGCGGCGCGGAGACCTGCACGATGCGGGCCCGCCCTGGCTCGGTGCCGGCCGCGTCGACGAGGGCATCCGGGCAGGCCAGACCGGCCAGGTGGCCGCCCTTGACCAGCACCCGGGTGCCGCAGGCGCGGGAGAGCCGCTCGCCCTGCTCGAGGGCCGCTGCCCAGTCGGCGGCCTCGGGTTCGTTCACGAGCACGGCCAGCTCGGGCAGGTTCGGGGTGACCAGGTGCACCAGCGGCACCAGGGCGCGGAGCGCGGCCTCGGCGGACGCGTCGAGCAGCCGGTCGCCGCTGGTGGCGATCATCACCGGGTCGAGCACGATCACGGATGGCCGCACCCGGGCCAGCCACGCGGCCACGGTCTCGATGAGGTCGGCCTGGCCGAGCATGCCGATCTTCACGGCGTCGATGGTGACGTCGTCGCTGACCGCGTCGAGCTGTTCCACGAGGAAGGACACCGGCGGGATGTGCACCGAACGCACCCCGCGGGTGTTCTGGGCGACGAGCGCGGTGACCACGGCCATGCCGTAACCGCCGTTAGCGGCGATGCTCTTGAGGTCGGCCTGAATCCCGGCGCCGCCGGTGGGGTCGGTGCCGGCGATGCTGAGCACCCGGGGGATCTCCCTCGGCCCGGTCATCGGGTCCACTCCCGGCGCAGGGCGCTGGCGGCGGCACGGGCATCCGGAGCGGCGCAGACGGCCGACACCACGGCCACCCCGGCGGCCCCGGCCCGGCGCAACGGCCAGACATCCGCGAGCCCGATGCCGCCGATCGCGACGCAGGGCAGCGCACTCGTGGCGGCCAGCGCGGCGAAGCCGGGCACCCCGAGCACGGGCGGATGGTCGGGTTTGGTGCTGGTGGCCCGGATGACGCCGACGCCCAGGTAGTCCACGGTTCCGGGGGGCAGCGCGAAGACCCTGTCGAGCTCGGCCGGGGTGTTGGCGGTGATGCCCACAATCGCGTCGGAGCCGACCCTGTCGCGCACTCTGGCCACGGCTTCGTCGCCCTGGCCCACGTGCAGGCCGTGCACGGCGGCGCCCTCGGCGAGCGCCCGCAGGTACACGTCGACCCTGTCGTTGACGACCACGGTGGCGCGGTCACCGACCGCGTCGGCCACCTGCAGCAGCAGGCGCAGCACGTCGTCGTCCGACCCGGTCTTGTCGCGCACCTGCACGGTGGTGATGCCGCCGGCGACGGCGTCGATCACGGTTCTCAGCACGCCCCTGGCAGCGCACAGGGCGGTGTCGGTGACGAGGTAGAGCGAGAGATCGCTCACGCCAGCCGCGCCCGGTCGATGATGGTGGCGCCGTCGAGGGAGTGCAGCCGGTCGAGGAAGTGCGCCGCGAAACTGCCCGGCCCGGCCGCGTCGGCGGCGGCGAGTTCGGCGGCGACGGTGTACAGCAGCGTGGCGGCGGCGGTCGCGGCGAGCGTTGCGCCGGGTTCGTCACGGTCGACGAGCGAGAGCACGGCGGCGGTCACCGCGCCGAGCGCGCATCCGCCGCCGGTGACCCGGGTGAGCAGCACGTGACCGTTGGCCACCCGGATGGTCTGCGAACCGTCGGTGATGAGGTCGACCGCGCCGGACACGGCTACGCTCGCTCCGGTGCTGCGGGCGAGCAGGGCGGCGGCGTCGGCGGCGCCCTCCGGCGAGTCGGTGGCGTCGACGCCTCGGCCGCCGGTGCCCAGCTGGGCCAGGGCGATGATCTCCGACGGGTTACCGCGGATGGCCGTGGGCCGGAAGTGCAGCAGCTCGCGAGCCAGCCCGGTGCGCACCGGCAGCACGCCGATCGCGACGGGGTCGAGCACCCAGGGGGTGCCGGCGGCGTGTGCGGCCGACGCGGCCTCGAGCATCGCACTGCGCTGCTCGGCGTGCGGGGTGCCCACGTTCACCAGCACTCCGGAGGCCACCCCGGCGAACGGTCCGGCCTCGGTGGGCACGTCCACCATCGCGGGCGCGGCTCCCAGGGCCAGCAGCACGTTGGCGGTGAAGTTGGTCACCACCGCGTTGGTGAGGCACTGTACGAGAGGTTGGCTCTCGCGCAGACGGTCGAGCAGATGGGCAGCATTCTCTGGTGTCAGACGGATGGTCATCCGGGACATCCCTTCGCTAGTACGAACTAGATCAGGTTCAACGGGTGTTTTCTCAGCCCCGGCCGTTTGGCAGGGCACCCCGTGTCACTACCGAAACCCTAGCGGCCGGATTGTTCACACCCGGACTAGTAGTCGAAATCGTCGACGGCGAACCACGGCACCGGCACCGCCGGGTCCAGAAGCGCGAGCGGATCCACCTCGAAGGTCTCCAGCACCACGCTGACGCCGGGTGACACGAGCGCCTCCACACCGACATCGCCGACGACGGGTAGCCTGACCATTCCGCCACCCTGCCGGACGGCGGCCGTGAGGGCTGCTACGAGCGCGGTCACGTCGCACGAGCTGCGCAATCGGAACAGGCGCTCGCCGACCGTGAGGGTGTGAGCCTGCATGACATCTCCCTCGGTGTAGATCTCACGCTAAGACCAAAGCGGCGACGTGTATACACGGTTGACAGCGCTGCGTCTTTGTCTTTGTCTGAAACCCTCCAGCGTTTACACCGGCGCACCCGGCACACTGGACCGATGACAACCACACTGCTGAACAAGGCCGAACTCCTCAACGCCCTGCACGTGCCCGGCACGCCACTGATCGTCACGAACGTGTGGGACGCGATCACCGCCAAGATCGTCTCCGAGACCCCGGGCGTGAAAGCCCTCGCCAGTGCCTCGCACTCGGTGTCCAACGTGCGCGGCCTGCCGGACGGCGAGGGCCTCACCGTCGACGAGGCCATCATCGCCGCCCGCATTATCACCGGAGCGACCGACCTGCCCGTCTCGGTCGACTTCGAGAAGGGCTACGCGGCGGATTCCGCGGGGGTCGCCCGCAACGTGCGCCGCCTGATCGAGGAGGCCGGGGCCGCCGGCATCAACATCGAAGACTCCGTGGGCGCCACCAAGGCGCCGCAGTTCGACATCCCCACCGCGGCCGCCCGGGTCGCCGCGGCGCGGGAGGGCGCCGAGGCGGCCGGGGTGCCGCTGGTGATCAACGCCCGCGTCGACACCCTCGCGGGCGGCGGCGAGTGGGCCGAGGCCGTTCAGCGTGCCAACGCCTATCTCGACGCCGGCGCCGACGTGATCTTCTTCCTCGGCCTGGGCGACGAAGACAAGGTCAAGCGCGCCCTCGACGAGGTGAACGGCCGCATCTCCGTGATCGGGAACCCCGGCGCCGTTCCCCTGGCCCGGCTGGCCGAACTCGGCGTCTCCAGGGTCAGCTTCGGCCCCGGTACCCTCGGCCTGGCCCTCGCCGCGTTGCAGCGCGCCGCCGCCCAGCTCACCGCGCTCGGCGATTACCCCGACGACCTCGGCTTCCCCTTCGAGCTCTAACCCGGCCTCGGCGTGGGCGGCTCGGTACGGTGGGGTCATGCCCAGCTTCGCGTCGCACGATGAGACCGTTCTGCACTACGACGTTCTGACCCCGGATGCGGCGGGCGCGCCTGAGCGCCCGCCGCTGGTCGTGCTGGCCGGCGGGCCGGCCCGGCATCCGGAGTACCTGGGCGATCTGGCCGGGCTCACCCGCCTGCGCACCCTCGTGGTGCTGCACCAGCGGGGCGTGGGGGCGTCGTCGCCATCGCCCACCGCGCCCGCCGCATCCTGGCCCGCCCTGGCCGACGACGTCGAGGCGCTCCGCCGGCACCTGGGGCTGGCCGAGATCGAGCTGCTCGGCCACTCGGCCGGCACCCGCGTCGCGCTCGCCTATGCGGCCCGCCACCCTCATCGGCTGGCGAGCCTGTGCCTGCTCACCCCGCCCGCGCAGTGGCTCGTGACCGTCCCCGACGACAGCTCGCACATCATCACGGGGCACCGCGCCGAGCCCTGGTACGCCGATTACGTCGCGCACCGGATAGCGGCGACGGCGGCGACGACCGCCTCCGACCTGAACCACCTGTTCCCCTACCTCGCCCCGATCGCCTGGTCGCGGTGGACGGCCCAGGCCCGGGAGCACGAGGCGACCGGCGCCTGGCATCCCGCGGCGCAGGACCTGTTCTTCGCCGGGGCCGACCCGGCGGGCATCCTGATCGGCCTGGCGCAGGTGCACTGCCCGGTTCTGGTGGTCGCGGGCGCCGACGACGGCCTGACCGGGCTGGCCCCGGTGCTGGCCGTCGCGGACCTGTTCACGAACGGTCGTGCAGTGACCATCGCCGGCGCCGGGCACTACCCGTGGGTGGAGCAGCCGCAGGCGTTCACCGCGGCGCTGGCCGGTTTCTACCGGCGCCCGGCGGACACGGCCTAGACCCTCCGACGCCGGCCGCCGCGGGGCGCGGCCGTCAGAGCGGGGTGGGATCGAACAGCACGTGAGAGCGGCCCGTCATCGCGTCCTCGGCGACCCGGGCCCGCACCCCGTAGACGTCGCCGATGAGCTCGGGCGTGAGCACGTCTCGCGGGCTGCCCCCGGCGACCGCGCGTCCGTCCTGCAGGACAAGCACACTGTCGCAGAAGGTGGCCGCGAGATTCAGGTCGTGCAGGGCCACGATCGCGGTGACCGGCAGGTCGGCGACGAGGGCCAACAGCTCCAGCTGATGCCGGATGTCGAGGTGGTTGGTGGGCTCGTCGAGCAACAGCTCGGTCGGCTCCTGCGCGAGAGCCCGCGCGATGTGGGCGCGCTGGCGCTCCCCGCCCGACAACGTGCGCCAGAGTCGGTCCGCCTTGTCGGTCAGACCCACGTGCGCCAGTGCGCGGTCGATCGCCCGCGCATCGTCTGCGGTGTCCCCGCCGAAGAGCGACCGGTAAGGCGTGCGGCCCAGCCGCACGACGTCCCGTACCAGGATGTCCACCTCGGTCTCCGCGTGCTGCGTGACGGTCGCCACGGTTCGGGCGACGTGGCGGCGACGCACCGAGGTGAGGTCGGCCCCGTCGAGCGTGATCCTGCCGGTATCGGGTGCCGACACGCCCTGGAGGAGGCGCAACAGGGAGGATTTGCCGGAGCCGTTCGGGCCGAGCAGACCCACCGTCGAGCCGGGCAGCGGGCAGAGGGTCACGTCGTCGATCACGAGGGTGCCGCCTCGCCGCCAGCTCACGCGGTGCGCTTCGAGTGTCACGCCCTGCCCCTGCCCTTGTTCCGCAGCAGCAACAGCACGAACACGGGAACGCCCACGAGGGCGGTGCCCACGCCGACCGGCAGCGGGGTGGGGGCGAAGACGACGCGGGACGCGGCATCCACCCACACCATGAAGACAGCGCCGAGCACAATCGTGGCCGGGATGACCCTCGAGTGGCGCTGGCCGAAGAGCAGGCGGGCCGCGTGCGGCAGAACCAGGCCGACGAAGCCGATGGCGCCCGCGATGCTCACCAGGGTGGCGGTCAACAGGGCCGTGACGATCAACAGGATCAGCCGGGTGCGCCCGACGTGGATGCCGAGAGACGCGGCGACATCCTCACCGAACGCGAAGGCGTCGAGCGATCGCGCCCAGACCAGGCAGATCAGGGCGCCCACCGTGACCACGCCGGAGCTGAGGGCCACGTCGTCCCAGCGCATGCCTTCGAGCGAGCCGAGGAGCCAGAACATCACCCCACGGGTCTCGTCGGAGTCCGCGAAGGCGAACACGACCAGGGAGGTGAGCGCCGAGAACAGCTGGGTGCTCGCGACGCCGGCCAGGATGACCCCCGCCGTGCCGGCGGACGAGAACCGGGCCAGGAGCAGCACAAAGCCGAACGCGGCCAGGGCGCCGATGAACGCGCCGCCGGAGAGCCCGATGGCTCCGCCGCCGATGCCGAGAACCCCGACGAGCACCGCCCCCGTCGATGCCCCGGAGGACACCCCGAGCACGAACGGGTCGGCAAGCGGATTGCGCAGCAGCGACTGCAGGATGACCCCGCTCAGGCCGAGCCCGGCCCCGCACGCCGCTGCGACCAGGGCCCGCGGCAGCCGTTCCTGCCAGACGATCGCATCCTCCGAGACGCGCACCGGGATGTCGGTCAACGCTAGATGGTTCAACAGGATGTCGCGCACGTTGACGAGGGACACATCCGCGGGGCCGAGCGTGACGGCGACGCCCACCGAGAGCACGATCGCGACCAGGCCGAGCAGGCCGAGGGCCAGGGCGAGCACCGCGCGCGGCAGGGGCCGCCCGCGGGTCACCGAGGCGGCTTCAACGGTGCTCAGAGCGCGTCCTTGTGCTCGTCCCACCAGGCACGGATCTTCTCGAGGCCGTCGACGAAGCGGATGGACGGGTTCATCTCGGCGCCGTGCAGGGCGATGTAGCGCTGCTCCTGCACGACCTCGAGGTTCTTGGTGAGGGGGTCGCTCTCGAGGAATTGGATCTTCTCGTCGAGACGGTCGCCGGGGAAGCGGTCGCGCTGCAGATCGCCCAGGACGAGGATGTCCGGGTCGGCGTCGACGACGCTCTCCCAGCCAACGGCAGGCCAATCGTCGGCGGTGTCGGCAAAGACATTCGTCATGTTCGTGGTGCTGGCCAGGAGCGCCGCTGAGCCGAGGCCGCCGGCGATGTAGGGCGTCTTCGTGTCGGCGAACCAGAACATGACCGAGTGTCCGTCGAAGTCCAGGCCGTCGGAGGCCGCCGCGGCCCGCCCTTCGAGTTCGCTGACCAGCGCCTCGCCCCGGTCCGTCACGTCGAAGATCTCGGCCAGCTCGCGGATCTCCTGGTACAACGCGTCGACCTTGAGCGCCGTCGTGCGGGTTCCGCCGCCGTTGACGCTCACACCGTTGTCGCAGTCGGTGGGCGAGAGGTAGGAGCCGATGGCCGTCTCGGCGAGCCGTTCGCGGCTGGCGACCCCGGCGTCGGCGTAGTGGCGACCGAACGAGGCCGTGACGAAGTCGGGGTCGGTACCCAACAGCACCTCGTAGGTGGGCGCGTTGTCGGCCAGCCGCGGTACCGCCGAGTTCGCGGTGGCCAGCGAGTCGAGCACCGGGTCGGTCCACGACGCGGTGCCGACCATGCGCTCTTCCAGGCCGAGCGACAGCAGGATCTCCGTCGAGTTCTGGTCCAACGACACCACGCGCTCCGGGGCGGCCTCGAACGTCTGCTCGGAGCCGCAGTTCGAGACGACGAGGGGATACCCCGTCTTCCCGTCGCTGGCGACGGCCAGGGCCGCCGGCGAGTCGATCTCCTCGGAGGCGCCGCAGCCCGACAGGGTGGCGAGCGCGACGGCGGTGAGCAGGCCCACGAGGGCGTGCGTCCTTTTCGTAGTGATGGGAACTCCTGACGGTGCTGAGCGTAAAGTGACGGCTCCTCGCGATGCGGGCCTTGGTAAGTATAGCCTTACCTAAATTCCTGTCCGCTCGGTGAGGTGTTCCCTGACCTGCCTCCCGGTGACAGGATGTTCCTGTCCGGCTCCGCCGATCCGGCTCCCGGAGGCTGCACATGGTGACGTTTGGCATCGAGGAAGAGTACTTTCTCGTCGACCCGCGCTCCCTGCGGCCGGTCAGTATGGCCGACACCATCCTGGGCGATCTGCCGCCCCGGGCTCGCGCGCCCGGACTCGTCACCCGCGAGTTCCTGGCCTCACAGGTGGAACGAGCCTCGGCGGTCTTCACCGAGCTGACCGAGGCCGAGGCCGACCTGGCCGCCTTTCGAGGCGAGCTGGCTGCGGTGGCGAGGGAGCGCGGCGTCCTGGCTGTCGGAACCGGCACGCCCTTCGACGCCCCGGCGGCGCCGACCCTCACCGACGCGGCCCGGTACCACCGGATCGGGTCCGGAGTGCGCGGGGTCGTGCGGGACCATCAGATCTGCGCCACGCACGTGCACGTGGGCGTGCCCACCCGGGAGGCCGGGGTGCACGCCCTCAATCATCTGCGGGTCTGGCTGCCCACGTTGATGGCGCTGACCGGCAATTCGCCGTTCTGGCGCTGCCGGGACATCGGCTTCGATTCCTGGCGGGCGGTGATCATGCGCCGCTGGGCGACCACCGGCTGTCCGCCGGCGTTCACCGACGCCGACGACTACGACCGGCGCATCCGGCGTCTGGTCGGTGTGGGAGCCACTGTCGACACCGGCACGGTGGCTTGGTACGCGCGGCTGTCCGAGAGCTATCCCACGCTCGAGGTGCGGGTGGCCGACGCCCAACTCGACCTGGCGCCCACGATGATGCTGGCGGCGGTGGCCCGCGCCCTGGTCGTGACCGGCATGGCCGCGGGCGAGCGTGGGGCGCCGCCGCCCGCGGTGGAGCCCGAACTGCTCGACGCCGCGCTGTGGCACGCCTCCCGCGACGGCATCCGCGGCCAGCTCCTCGATCCCACCACCAGGGAGCTGGCCCCGGCCAGTGCGGTCACCGACAGTCTGCTGCGCTCCGTCGGCGACGCGTTGGAGAGCACCGGGGACCGGCCCCGGGTGGCCGAGCTGGTGGAGCAGGTGCGGCGCACGGGAACGGGCGCCCAGCAGCAACGGCGGGCGTTCCGCACGGGCGGGCTCGCCGGATGGCGGGAACTTGTCGAGTCGTCGTTCAGCTGATCGGCGCGCCGACTCCCGCGCCCGGCTCCAGGTTCAGTCGCCGGGGCGAATCACTTCGCCCACGAATCCGGTCGACCGGGCGCGCAGCATCGAGATCCGGTCATCTCGGGCGGCGGCAACGTCGTAACCGATGTAGGCCATCGACGGCAGCTTCCGCACGTTGGCGGAGCACTGGAACGCCTCACAGACCAGGATGCCGACGGTGTCGCCGTTGCGGCCGGCCGCCCCGGCCCGCTGGGCACTGTAGAGCACCACCTCGTTGGGCAGTTTCACATCGCGGCACCACGAGCACTGGGCGCGACGGCGTGGGGAGGCATCCGCCTGTCGGAGGACGATGCCGACAGGCTCGCCGTCGACGGGGACGACGACGTAGGAGCGGCGCTTCATCCTGGGGTCGACCCAGCCGACATAGTCCAGCTGCGCCCAGTCGAGCTGGTCGAAGCCGGGCGGCAGGGTGATGTCGGACACGACCTTGCGGGAGGCGTTCACGAAGGTGGCCTTGATGGTGGCGGTACTGAGGGGGAGCATACGAAGTCTCAATCGGTTGAGTGGTCGGGGTGCTGCGTGTCGGTCGTGGGCCAGTTCCGAAGCGACGTGTCGATGGCGTCGAGCACCCGGGTCCAGCTCGAAGCCGCGGTGGGATCCGAGTGGTCGAAGCCGCCGCCGGACTCGAGCGCGACGAAGCCGTTGATGGCGCTGCCGAGTAGCCGCACACCGTGCACCTCGTCGTCAGGGCTGAGGCCGTAGCCGCTCACAATGGCCCGGGCTGAGCGGGCGATGAGCCCGCCCGCGCTCTGGGCGGCAGCCTCCGGCGATACGCGGCGCTGCGCCGCCTGCCACCGGCCGGGGTAGGCGATGGCGTAGTCGCGGTGGGCGTTCGCGAACGCGAACAGGGCGCTCCGGCCGGCCTTGCCGGGCAGGGCCTCAGCCAGACCGTCCGCGAGCTCCTGCAGGGCGAACGCGGCGGTGAGGTCGAGCAGGTCGTCGAGCCCCGAGATGTGCGAATAGATACTCGCCGGGCGCACGTCGAAGCGGCGGGCGAGGGCGGAGAGCGTCACGGCGGACAGTCCGGTCTCGTCGGCCAGTTCGGCGGCGGCCTGGACCAGCCGGGCTTCGGTCAATCCGGGACGCTTCATCAAATTTCCTAAGTCTCGCAGTTTATAAACTACAGACTATAGGCAATGCTCAGTCCTCGGGAAGCAGCGTGAACTCGACCCGGCCCCAGGCCGCCCCGTTCACCTGCACCTCGAGGGCGTGCACCCCCGGGTGGTAGCGCCGGGTGGTGATGGCCCGGAACGAGTGCGACCGGGCCAGCTGCACGGTCTCGCCAGCTGCACGGTCTCGCCGGCGGCCAGGGTCACGATCGGCGCGGTGACCAGGGCTGCGGCGGCTCCCGTGTCGCTAAAGGCGTAGTTCTTCGCGACTCGCCGTGGCTTCGGACCGAACGAGCGGCGTTTCCCGAGATTCTCCGCCTTTACATGCGGGCGCGGCTGCGGATGACGCGGCGCGCTCGGGAGCGATGACCAGCACTACCGCGCCCGCTCCGAGCACGAGTCCGACGAGGGTGGCGGGAGTGAACGGGTCGGCGAAGAGGATGCTGCCGGCGACGGCCGTGGTCGGCGCCACCAGGTACAGCAGGGCGTTGAGGGCAGTGATGCCGAGGCGGCGCAGCAGGTACCAGTAGAGCGCGTAGGCGATGAGGGTGGGGAACACAGCGATCAGCACCGTCGAGAGCCAGAAGCTCAGGGTGGCCGGCGGGGCGAGCGCCCCGGTAAGAGCGGCCAGCAGCGTCACGGCCACCAGCGTGATGGCGGCGTGGGTGGCCAGGGTGGCGAAGACGCCGAGCCGGGCCGGGGTGCGCCGCTCCAGGAAGGTCGCGGCGACGAGACTGGCCAGCGCCACCAACGGCAGCAGGTAGGCGGGGGTGGGCGAGATCGACGTCGAAGCATCCGCCGCCACGATCAGGACCACTCCCACCGCACCGAGCGCCAGGCCCAGCCACTGCAGCGCCCGCACACGCAGCCCGAGCAGCGGTCCCACCAGGGTTGCCACGACCAGGGGCTGGATCGCGTCGATGAGGGCCGTCGTCCCGGCCGAGACCCCCGCGCCGACGGCCAGATAGACGGGCAGGATGTAGCCGAATTGGGCGAATAGCCCGATGGTGAGGTGCGGGCGGATGTCGCGCCAGGCCGGGAACGCGCGTCGGTGAGCTCGAAGCCGACGATCTCGGAAGCGCAGCGCCATCATGCCGACCAGCAGGAGTGCCGCGACGACGAGGTACCGCCAAACCAGCACGGTCAGGGCCGGCGCCGCCTCCGTGCCGATCTTCGCGATGATGAACCCGGAACTCCAGGTCAGCACGAAGGCGGCCGAGGCAGCGACCAGAAGAAGTCGCTGAGGTATACCGATCTGTGTACTCATTCGATCGAGTATACAGAACGGTATAGTGGGGCCATGACCACCGAGAACTCGCCCGAGGCGATCCCGCACTACACCCCGGGGGCCGAGCGGCTGCTGGCCGCGGCGTCCGACCTCTTCTATCGGGAGGGTATCCACGCCGTCGGCGTCGACGCCATTGCCGCGGCGGCCGGGGTCACCAAGAAGACGCTCTACGACAGGTTCGGGTCGAAGGAGGCGCTGGCCGTGGCGTATCTCCGCGGGCGGGACGCTCGGTGGCGGGAGTTCCTGGAGCAGGGACTCGCGTTGCAGGCGCCCGGCAGCGTGGACCGTGTCCTCGCGGTGTTCGACATTTCGGCGCGCTGGGCCGTCGCCAACAGCAGCAAGGGCTGCAGCGCCATCAACGCGCGCGCCGAGACAGACGATGCGGCGCATCCGGTGGCCGTCGAGGCGATTCGCCAGAAGAAGTGGATGCGCGACGTGTTCGAGCGGCTCTGCCGGGACGCGGGCATCGCCGGTGCGGACCGGGTGGCCGACATTCTGATGCTGCTCTACGAGGGCGCCCTGGTGACCGTGGGGATGGGCACCTTCGCCGACCCGTTCACGGCCGGACGTACGGCCGCGAACACGATCCTGCGAGGCGACGCCCCCTAGGGACGGTGCGTGGCCGCCTGGGCATGCGCAGCGTCCTGTCGGGCACTGGCTTCGCGCTCGGCCCGGTCGGCGATTGCGGCGTCGTCCACGCTGAGCATCACGCCGCTGTCTCGCAGGGTGAACAGGTGCAGCAGAATCCGCCAGCGGCCGACCTCCCACTGGCGAGGCGGGATCTCCTCATCGTTCCAGGGCTCTGTCGGAGTTCCCAGATTCTGACTGAGCAGGGCAAGAATGCGGTCATAGCCGAGCCTGGTTCCCGGATCGTTCGGGCTCGGCGTGTTGTACAGCTGCAGGTCGATGCCCAGGAAGTCACCCGCGTGGGACATCCAGCTGGCGTAGACCTCGCCGCCGAACGACACCTCGAGGCGCCGGATATCGACCGGGCTCGGCCACGTCTGGCCGGCGGCCGCGCCGGCGCCGTCGTCGTCGTTGCCAGTGTCGGTGTCGGTGTCGACCGGCCGCACCCCCAGCGTCGCAAAAAGGTCACCCACCGCAGCATCTGTCGCCGGCCAAGCGCCCCGGGTGACCGCGAGGACCAGCTCCACGGCCTGGGCCGGGTCGGGTGCCGGCGAATTCGCGGGCGACGCATCCGTCATGCGCACAGACTATGCCCACCGGTGTCGACTCGAGGGCCTAGCGCCCTCTGCCACCATGCGTAGCGTGGACGACCTGAGCACTCCGACGAGAGGACTGTACCGATGAACGGCGTACCGATGAACGGCCTACCGATAAACGGCCTACCGATGAACGCACCGACCGGCATCCTGCGCGGCATGAGCAACGTGAGCTATTGGGCCGCAGACCACGCCGCCGCGACGGCCTGGTACACCGAGCTGTTGGGCATGGAGCCCTACTTTCAAATGCCAGGCTACGCGGAGTGGCGGGTGGGCGACTACGGCCACGAACTGGGCCTGATCGACGCCAGGTACGCCCCGCAGCCTGCAGTGGATGTGCCCGGTGGGGCGGTGCTCAACTGGCACGTCGACGACATCAGGGCGGCCCTGGACCGGCTGCTCGAGCTGGGCGCGACGATGCGCGAGGACATCCGGGAGCGCGGAGAGGGCTTCACGACGGCGGCCGTGGTGGACCCGTTCGGCAACGTGCTCGGCGTGATGACGAACCCGCACTACCTGCAGGTGCTCGCCGACGCCACCCCGGACGGAGAGGCGGCCCGCGCCGGGCATCCGGCGCCCTAAGGTGCGCGCCATATTAGGAGATAGTGAGTTTTCTAGGACGCAGTTGCCCGCGGGCTCAAGGGGTCAGCGCAACACTCTGACTTCTTGGAGTGATGATGCGTATTCCTGTTTCCCGTGCTGTGCGTCGGGTGTTCTGGACAGCGATT
>NZ_SOFZ01000034.1:0-112056 GCF_004402435.1 Cryobacterium sp. TMB1-7 | reverse complement strand
CGCCGCCGCGCCCGCCGTCGCCGACGCTGAACCGGCCGTGCCGGCCGGCCCGCCGCAGCGCGGTGCCTTCGGCCAGCGCGCCGAGTCCGACACCCCGGCGGCCAACAACCGCGCCGAGCGTCGCACCCAGGGCAAAAAGAAGTAAGCAGCACGCGGCCAAACAACTGGGCCCGGTGCGGACAATTGCGTCCGGTACACCGGGCACAGTTGTCCGCTCGGGCAACAGTCGGCCGGCCGCAGGGGCGTCCGCAGGGTCAGAGCACGTTGATGGCGCTGGCCCGCCAGCGGTTGTCCAGCCCTTCCAGGCGCACCGCGACGGCGCGCACGCGCACCTTGCTGTGCACGATCACGACGGCCTCGATGATGCCGTCCCTGGGTTCGTTGATGCTCACCCGGCCGATCGTGATGGCGGGGCGTTGCGCGCGCTGCCCCTTGACCGCGCGGGCCCTGGCCGAGAGCACCACCCGCTTGAGCAGGTGCCTGTAGACGTCGTCGCTCACCCAGCGAGCCAATTGGTCGAGCTCCCTGGCGCCGGCCAGGACCTCGATGACGCACCGGGTGAGGTTGATCAGCAGGGGCTCCGGATCGGGGAGCACGGCGCGGGACGTCGGTTGATGGTCGAAGAAGTCGTCGGACTGGAATCCCTCGGCGGACTCGCGGGTGACGTCGGGAGCGGCCGCGCCGGGGGGAGTGCCCCGGGGATTGGGGCCGTTCGCAGACGGCGAAAGCAGGGGGTCGGGCTCGGCAAGTGGATCGCTCATGGGTTGCTCCAGATGCATGGATCCGTGGTGTCGACGAGGAGAGCGGGCTGTTGTGGCTGTCTAACGGGTGGAACACCGGATCGACCCCGAGACGGCTGAGGCCTTGGGCGACACTCAACCACCCGAAAACCGGTCTGTCTAGGCTTGTCCGGGCGGCTGTGGATAACGTCAGCGTCGCAGGCGGCCAGCCGACTACCGTCGGGGTGTGCGCTGGGACAATCTGTTCGACGACCTCGAAAGTCAGCTCGAGAACGAGTTGAACGCCGAGGACCTCGAGCTGCGCGCGGAGGAGGAGCGGTTGCGCCTGGGCCGGCTGGCGCTCCGTCAACGGCTGACCGGCGTGGTCAACGGTCCGGCGCCGTCACGGGTGCTCAGGGTGGTGCTTGTCGACGGCCAGGTCCTTACGGTGCGACCGACCACATTCGGCAGGGACTGGCTGGCCGCCGACCTCCTCGAAGCCGGTACCGGCAGCCCGCAGTGCATACTCCCGTTTGCGGGTATCGGCGCAGTCATCCTGCAGCCCGATCAGGTGCCGGACTCGCTGGCGGTCGAGACGGGGGCGCCGGCCCGGCTCGTCGACCGCATCGGCCTCTCGTTCGTTCTGCGAGATCTGTGCCGGCGCCGCAAGAGCCTGCAGATCCAGACCGGGGTGGGGCCGGTGACCGGGACCATCGACAGGGTGGGCCGGGATCATGTGGACCTGGCGGTGCACGCGCCGGGTACCCTTAGGCGGGCCGGTGAGGTGTGGCAGTACCGGATCGTGCCGCTGAACCAGATCCACCTGGTGCGCCTGGACTGAGACGATCAGGGCGGGGTGTCGACGCCCGTTGGGGGATCGGTGAGCTCGTCGGGGCGCAGAATCCGGCCCCCGGACAGCTCGGGGATGTTGCCGAAGTCGGACTGTTCCCAGAGCGACAGCCGGCGGGCCTCCTCGTACTTCGCCTCGATGTATGACTCGAGCACGACCCGCTCCACCCGCCAGGCGCCGGTGGCGCCGATGCGGATGGCGGGCAGCTCACCGGTTCGCACCAGATCATTCGCGGCGGCGAGCGAGAGATTCAGGATCTGGGCGGTGTCGGCGAGCGTCAGGAATCGGCCCACCGATGCGGAGGATACGGGATCGCTCATGAGAACGATTATCCGTCGTGTTCGCCGATCCCGTGGGGTGAGCCGACGACCTGTGGATAACTTCAGCGCGCTGCTCCAGGTCCCGTCACGATGGTAGCCAGCCTGAACCTGGCGAGACAGTGGATAAGCGAGACAGTGGATAAGACAGTGGACGAGGTGCGCGGATGAGGACAGGACAGCCGGCCGGTTCGGGCCGACCGACGACATCGACGAAGACCCGGTTCTGGTTCGATCCACGGTTCGCACTCGGCCTGGTTCTCGTCGTGGCCTCCATCGTCGGGGTCAGTGTCGTCGTGGCCGGCAGCGACCGCACCGTCGCGGTGTATGCGGCCAGGGTGCCGCTGGCCGTCGGCGATCGTCTGGACGCGGCCGACCTGGTCGAGACCGAGGTGCGGATCGGGGCGGCTGTGGAGCTGTACCTCACCCCCTCCCTGGTCCCCGCCGACGGCCTGGTCGTAACGCGCACCGTCACCGCCGGCGAACTCGTCCCGGCGGCCGCCGTGGGAACCCGGGCGGGCGAGGCCGTCACGAGCCTGGTCCTCGACCTGCGCGGGAGGCTGTCGACGAGCCTGGCGGCCGGGTCCGTCGTGGATGTGTGGTCAGCCGGCGAGGTCGAGAGCGGCCTGTTCGGCCCTCCGGCCGTCCTCGTCGGTCGGGCGGCCATCGTGCGCATCCTGGAGCCGTCCGGACTGATCCAGTCCGGTGACGGCCGAGCCGTGGAGGTGCTGGTGCCCAAGGACAAGGTCGCGGCGGTGCTGGAGGCGATTGCCAACGACGAGGCGCTGTCCCTCGTGGCCGTGAACGCCCCGATCGGAGGCTGACGATGACGCTGCTAGCCCTGGCCCTGGACCGGGAGACCGAGGACCGGCTGCTCGCCGACATCATCGAGCACGGGCACGTTATCGTCGCCCGGCCGGCGAACGTGCGCGAACTGCTCGCCGCGATCGACCGGCACGACCCAGAGGCGCTGATAGTGGGAGCAACGGCCGGCACCCTGACCATCGAGGTGCTCGCGGCCAGCGACGCGAACGGCATCCGCGTCGTCGCCCTCGCCGCGACGGAAGCGGAGCGCCGCTACGCCGCCGAGCTCGGCCTGCACGAGGTCGTCGACGCCGAGGCCGCCTGGGCCGAAATCGAACGCGTGCTGACGGAGGGCGGCGATATCCCGCTGCGCATCGACGATGGCCCACCGCCCGACGCCGTCCCTCCCGTACTGCCCCGACGGTCCGGCTCCGGACGACGGGCGAAAGAGGGCCGGCGAGCCGATCGGCCGGAGGCGCGTCGGGCCCGCCGCCGACCCAGGGCCGAGACCCCCACCGCCGACTCCGCGGCCGGCGACCCGTACGCATCCGACCCGTACGCATCCGACGCATTCGAGTCGGACCCGCACGCGTTCACCGACGACGTCACCGCGGGACTCACCGGATCGGGCACCGTGATCGCTGTGTGGGGTCCGGCCGGGGCTCCCGGCCGCACCACCCTGGCCATCAACATCGCGGCCGAGATCGCGGCCGCGGGTCACACCGTGGTGCTGGCGGACGTCGACACCTACAGCGGTTCGATAGCGCCGAGCCTGGGCCTCCTCGATGAGGCGCCTGGATTCGCGGCGGCCTGCCGACTGTCCGGTTCCGACACCCTCACGCCGGTCGAACTGGAACGCATCGCCCACCGCTACAACTCGCCACGGGGTGCCTTCTGGGTGTTGACCGGGATCGGACGACCGTCCAGGTGGCCCGAGTTGTCGGCGGAACGGGTCAGCGGCACGATCTCGGCGTTGCGGCGCTGGGCCGACTACGTGGTGCTCGACACGGGGTTCAGTCTGGAGAGCGACGAGGAGATCTCGAGCGACCTGTTCGCGCCCCGCCGCAACGCGGCGACACTGGCCGCCCTGGGGATCGCCGACCGGGTGGTGGCCTGCGGTCTGGCCGACCCTGTGGGCATGGCCAGGTTCCTGCGCGCCTGGAGCGATCTCACCGACGTGATCAGCACCCATCGGGTGTACGTCGTGATGAACAGGGTGCGCTCCAGCGCCGTCGGCCCGGCTCCCGCCGCCCAGGTGAGCAGTGCGCTGCGGCGGTTCGGCGGCATCGATGCGGCCGTTCTGGTGCCGCATGACCAGGCCGGGGTTGATGCCGCTGTGCTGTCCGGGCGCACCCTGCGGGACGCGGCGCCGCGGTCACCGGCCAGGTTGGGCATCCTCGCCCTCGTCCGCGACGAACTGCTGCCGGCCCCGGATGCCCACCCCGCCCGGCGGCCGTGGCGCCGGGTCTTCGCCTGGCGGCGAACGGCTCAGGCCACCTGAGCCGCCGCCACCGGGATCACCGTGAGTGTGCCGTCGACGCCGACTATCAACAGGACCCTGTCGCCGCTGACGCCGTGCAGGGCCTGCTCGACGTGCGCCGGATTCGGCAACACCGCGGTCCCGCCGGCCCGCTGCCAATAGACCACGGGTGCGCCGGTGAGTCGGCGCAGATGCGTCACGACGGGCTCCGCGCCGGGACCCATGACCAGCACCAGCTCGCCGACCACCCCGGCCGGCGGGGCGGCCGGGGCGCTGGCAGGCGGAGCCGGGGGAGCGGTTGCGGCGGTCGCGGCTCGGTCCTGGCGCCAGACCGTGAAGTGATATCCCGCCACCAGAGCGGTGGCCGCGAGCAATCCGAGGGGCGCTCGGATACGGTCCAGGAGTCCGGGGTCGCCGGCCAGAACGGTGTCGAAGAGCCGGAAGCCGATGACCAGGAGTGTGATCAGGGCGACGATGGCGCTGATGCCGAATACCACCACGAGATAGACGCTGCGGCCGGCGGAACGGCGAGGGTCGGCCGCCGGCCCGGTGGCCGGCCGCCAGGTGAGCCACCACACCGGCCCGCCGACCAGCAGCGAGCTGATGCCGCCGAGCAGCAGGGTGCGGGGGTCCGACCCGGACAGCGGAGTGGTCGCGGTGGCCAGGAGCGCGTTCACGATGACTCCGAGCCCGGTCGCGGCGGCGACCAGCGAGATTCCGCTGGTCACGAGGGTGCTCGCCTGGCGCACAGCGGCGGTCCGCCGACGCACCACCCCGCGGTGATAGACCCAGATCAGGCCGCCGACGAGGGCTGCAGCAATCGCCGGCCCCAGCGGCTCACACACCACCGCAACAGCGTCGGTGCGGTCGACGGCCAGCCGTAGCAGCACGAACACGACGGTGCCGGTACCGGTCAGGGTCAGCAGGGCACCACCCAGGATGCCGACGCCGACCAGGGCCACCCCGGCCAGGGTGGTCCCGGCGGTGCGGCCACCGTCGCGGCGCCAGTGCCACCACCAGACCAGAGCGCCGCCGGCCGCCCAGACCAGGGCCTGCACGGCACCGGTCCACCAGGGCGACCCCACTGACCCGGCCGCACCATCCGTGCCCAGCCCGACGGCGAGGGCCTCGTCCACGAGCATCGTGAGCGCAGTCACCGCGCCGCCGGCCCCGATCACCAGCCCGAACGTGCCGCCGAGCACCGCGGCGGTGCCGGGCAACCGAGTGGGCCGCCGGTCGGTTCGGCGCAGCACAAACCCGTGCCCGGCCCACACGCCCGCCCAGACCAGACCCGTCGCCGTCTCGGCTGTGACGGCCTCAGCGGTCACGGCGGCGGCGACGGCGCTCAGCAGCGCCGTGGCTGAAACGACCAGGGCGAGGGTGCCCATGCCCACCAGGTACAACGCCCAGGCCAGCGACGCCCGCTCCGGCGGATCGGCCAGGCGGCGCCAGGCGAACCAGCCCAGAACCGCCGCCAACGGTCCAGCGATCAGGGTGAAGGTCAGCGACACCGCGAGGCCGACGGTGTCGGTGCCGGCGAGCTGCTCACCGGTGACCACGTCGAACAGCCGGCCCAACAGGTCGCTCACACCGCTCGCCGTGAGCACCACCAGCACGAAGAGGATCGTGTACACCACGACCCTGCGCACGATCGGTGCGGCACCTGGACGCGGCGAGGTCGCCGCCGTCATCGCGGTCACGGGGTGTCTCCCTGGCTGCGGGGCGGGCACACGGTGAGTCGCCACGGCGCCTCGTCGATGAGCCAGTCTTCGTCGACCCGCACCAGCTCGAAGGCCTCCTCTGCTTCATACTCCGACGACCCGAACGGGCCGCTGCCGTACGAGGTGATGATCAGCACCCGCACGTCGGCGGTCGAGCCTCGTTCGGTGGTGTCGACGAGGTTGATCCGGATGTCGTCGGTGGCCGACGAGTCCGCCGCGGTCTCCCCGCTGTCGCAGTCCGCCAGTGCGGCAGCGCTCAGGTAGCGGGCCGCGCTCGTCTCATCGCCGTCCAACACCGCCGTCGAATATCGCTGCACCACCCCGCCGGGCGTGCCGGCGTCGAGGAGGGCGGGCTCGCTCCGGGTGAACACCACGACGAGAGCCACCGCGACGAGAAGGATGATCAGGCCCAGGACCACCCAGAGCGCCGGGTCTCGCCGGGCGGGCGATGCGGGAGTCGGAGGAACAGCAGAGGTCATATCGAGAGCATGGCGTATCCGCCGCTGCGGCACCACATAGGCTGGTCACGTGTCGACGCTCAGTGATCTCGTACTTGCCCAAGGCCGCAACAGCGCGGAGGACGTCGATTGGCTGCACATGCTGGTCTCCGACGGCCAGCTGCTGGCCGACCTCGCCTTCGCCGACATCGTCGTGTGGGTGCCGACGCTCGGTGGCAGCTTCGTCGCCGTCGCCCACGCCCGGCCGTCCAGCGCCGCCACCCTGTTCTACCGGGACTTCGTGGGCCAGGAGATCAAGGCCGAATGGCGCAAGCAGGTGACCGAGGCCTTCGACACCGCGAAGATCATCGACACCACGGCGCCGGACTGGTACGAGGAGACCCCCACCAGGGTGAGGGCCATCCCGGTGCGCCGCCGCATCAGTTCCAGCGGCGCCGAGATCACTCCGGAGCCCATCGCCGTACTCACCCGGCACACCAACCTCAGCGAGACGCGCACCCCCGGCCGTCAGGAGCTGACCTTCAACGACTGCGCGAACGACCTGTTCGCCATGATCGCTTCCGGCGACTTCCCCGACCTGGGTGCCCCGACCGGTCCTCGGCGCGGCGCCCCCCGGGCGTCGGATGGCCTGATCCGGCTGGATCTGGACGGCGTCACCACTTTCGCCAGCCCCAACGCGCTCTCCGCGTTCAACCGGATGGGCTTCGCCGACGAACTCGAGGGCGAGTCGCTGGCCGAGGTGACGACGAGCCTGCTCTCCGGCAAGGCCGTGGTCGACGAGTCCCTGCCCCTGGTTGTGACCGGCCGGGCCCCGTGGCGCACCGACATCGAGGCCCGAGGGGTGACGGTGTCGCTGCGCGCCATCCCGATCCGCAACCGGGGCGAACGGATCGGCGCCATCGTGCTCTCCCGCGATGTGACCGAGCTGCGGCACCAGGAGCGCGAGCTGATCACCAAGGATGCCACCATCCGGGAGATCCACCACCGGGTCAAGAACAACCTGCAGACCGTGGCGTCGCTGCTGCGCATCCAGGCGCGGCGCACCCACTCCGACACCGCCCGCGAGGCCCTCAACCAGGCCATGCGCCGGGTGGCGGCCATCGCCGTCGTGCACGACACCCTGTCCTCGGGCCTGAGCCAGAACGTGGACTTCGACGCCGTGTTCGACAGGGTACTGCTGCTGATCGCCGAAGTGGCCTCCGCGCACAACACCACGGCGCACCCGAAGTCGTCCGGCAGCTTCGGCATCCTGCCCAGCGCCTACGCCACCCCGCTGGCCCTGGCACTGACCGAGCTCGTCACCAACGCCGTCGAGCACGGACTCGCCGGCCGGGAGGGCGAGGTCGCCATCGAGGCCGAGCGCAACGAGGAGACCCTCACCGTGCGCGTCCGTGACAACGGTTCGGGGATGCCGGAGGGCAAGGTCGGATCCGGGCTCGGCACCCAGATCGTCCGCACGCTCATTCAGGGTGAGCTCAGCGGCACGATCGACTGGCACACCATGATGGACAGCGGCACAGAAGTCACCATCGAGATCCCGCTGCGCTTCATGGAATTCGACTGATCGAATCAACCGGCGGCACCGCGTCGCGATACAACAAAACGGGCGAGCAGCCGAAGCTGCTCGCCCGTTCAGAAGCTAGAGGAGAGGCTCTAAGAGGCGCGGCGTGCGCGGGCGGCGCGGCGCTTGAGGGCGCGGCGCTCGTCTTCGCTGAGGCCGCCCCAGACGCCGGAATCCTGCCCGGTCTCGAGAGCGTACTGAAGGCAAACCTCCGTGACGTTGCAGCGGGCACAAACGGATTTGGCCTTCTCGATCTGGTCGACTGCGGGACCAGTGTTACCGACCGGGAAGAAAAGTTCCGGGTCAGCGGTAAGGCAGGCTGCTTTATCGCGCCAATCCATAGGGGTGCTCCTTTATTGCGGGGGGATGCCTGGCCGATCGGCCGAAGATGCGGGGATGCCCAGGTTGCAGGAAGGTCAGATCTGCGAAGAGATCTGCTCACCACCCTGTGAGCGTCAACCGGGCCTTAAATATGGTCCCATAATAGGGATGTCAAATCAATAGTTTTGTATGGGATATCGCTGTGAGACAACCGTTCGACCCCAGCCAGGACGGCCTGGACGCGCCCAGGCCGGCCCGTCGGTCCCGCGCGCTCATCGCGCTGGTGCTGCTCCTGGCCGCCGAAGCCGCCCTGCTCTGGGCGGCCGTGCTGTGGCTGATCCTGGAGCTGCTGACCGATCAGCCCGCCTCCTTCGCCAGCGCACTGGCGATTCTGGTGCTCACCATCGTCGCCGCGGTCTGGGTGTCGGCCATCACCGTCGGCGCGCTCCGCGGGCGTTCCTGGATCCGGGCGGCGGCCGTGACCTGGCAGCTGGTTCAGGTCTTCGTCGCCATCGGCTGTTTTCAGGGCCTGTACGCCAGGCCGGACCTCGGCTGGGCGCTGCTCATCCCGTCGGTGCTCGTGATCGTGCTGCTGTTGACCCGCAGCGTGGTCGAGGCCACGAGGCGCCGCGAGCCCTAGTTAGATCCCGAGCTTCTTGCGCAGGCTGGCAACGTGGCCGGTGGCCTTCACGTTGTAGAGGGCCAGTGTCACCAGACCGGCTTCATCGATCACGAAGGTCGAGCGCAGCACGCCCGTGACGATTTTGCCGTAGAGGTTCTTCTCTCCCCAGGCGCCGTAGGCGCGGTGAACGGCGAGGTCCTCGTCGCTGAGCAGCGGGAAGGTGAGGTGATCCTTTTCGGCGAAGGTCGCCAGCTTCGCCATGGTGTCCTTGGACAGGCCGAGCACCTGGTAGCCGGCTGCGGCGAGCGAGCCCAGGCTGTCGCGGAAGTCGCAGGCCTGGGTGGTGCAGCCCGGGGTCATGGCGGCCGGGTAGAAGTACACCACGACCTTCTGGCCGCGGTAGGAGGCCAGGCTGACCGAGGCGCCGTCCTGGTCGGTGAGGGTGAAGTCTGGGGCCGTGTCGCCGGCTGCGAGCCGCGTGGAATCCGTCATGGAACCCACGCTACCGGTCAGTTCTCACCCGGGCGGTGCGCCGGCGCGGCCGCGAAGGTGGCCAGGAGGCGCTGGAGCGAGTCCAGGCGGGCCTTCCCGGTGTCGCCCAGGGTCCCGGCAGCCACGGCCTCGTTGATGGCGCAGTCCGGCGAGCTGGGCAGGTGCGTGCAGCCGCGCGGGCACTTCTCGGCGATGGTGGCCAGGTCGGTGAAGGCGCGCAGGATGTTGTCGGTGTTGATGTGGCCCAGGCCGAAGGAGCGCACGCCGGGGGTGTCGATGACCCAGCCGCGTCCGGCCTCCGTTTCGAGCCGCAGCGAGATCGTCGACGAGGAGGTGTGCCGGCCGCGGCCGGTGACGGTGTTGACCACGCCGACGGCGCGGTGCGCGTCGGGCACGAGGGCGTTCACCAGGGTGGACTTGCCCACGCCGGAGTGGCCCACGAAGACGGTGTCGTGGCCGACCAGCGCCGCGGAGATTTCCTCGAGGGGCATGGCGTCGTCGCGGCTCTGGAACACGGGCAGGTCCAGGCCGGCGAAGTTGTTCAGGAACTCGGCGGGGTCGGCGAGGTCGGTCTTGGTGATGCAGAGGATGGGGGAGACCCCGGCGTCGTAGGCGGCGACGAGGTAGCGGTCGACGAGACGGATGCGCGGTTCCGGGTTGGCCGCGGCCACCACGATGAGCATTTGGTCGGCGTTGGCCACGATCACGCGCTCCACGGCGTCGGTGTCGTCGGCGCTCCGGCGCAACAGGGTCTCGCGGGCCACGATGCGCACGATGCGGGACAGGCTGCCCGCGGCGCCGGTGGTGTCGCCGACGATGTCGACGCGGTCGCCGGTGACGACGGCGTGCTTGCGCAACTCGCTGGCGCGCGCGGCGGTGACCCGGCGTTCGGTGGGTTCGTTCTCGTCGAGCATCACCGTGTAACGACCGCGGTCGACGGAGAGGATGCGTCCGGTCAGGGCGTCGCCGTGCTCCGGCCGGGTCTTGGTGCGCGGTTTGGTGCCCTTACGGCCCGGGCGAATCCGCACGCTCGATTCGTCGAACTCCGGCTCATCGTCATCCGGGCTCGACCACCAGGTCATTCTGTGCCCGTCACGAAGCGACCGGCCCGGACACCAGGCCGTGCCACAGCTCGGCGAACTGCGGGAGGGTCTTCGCCGTCGTGCCGATGTTCTCCACCTCGACACCCGCGACGACCAGCCCGAGCAGCGCTCCGGTGGTGGCCATCCGGTGGTCGTCGTAGCTGTGCCAGGTGCCGCCGTGCAACGGCCGCGGCTCGATGGCGAGTCCGTCCGGCAGTTCGGTGACGTGGCCGCCGAGATTGTTGATCTCCGTCGCCAGGGCGGCGAGCCTGTCGGTCTCGTGGTGGCGGATGTGGCCGATGCCGGTGATGGTGCTCGGGGAGTCGGCCAGGGCGGCCAGGCCCACCAGGGTGGGGGCCAGCTCGCCGCCGGTGGACAGGTCGAGGTCCACCCCGGTGATCCGGCCGGTGCCGGTGACCCTGAGCCTGTCGCCGTCGACGGTGACGGTGGCGCCGAAGCGCGGCAGCAGTTCGGCCAGGTGGGCGCCCACCTGGGTGGTCGTGGTCGGCCAGCCCGTGATGGTGACGCTGCCGCCGGCGACCAGAGCCGCGGCCAGGAACGGGGCGGCGTTGGAGAGGTCGGGTTCGATGTCGACCTCGGTGCCGCGGATCGGACCCGGTTCGACACACCAGACGCCGACCTCGGGGCTGGTGACGGTGACGCCGCGCTGCGCAAGGGTGTGAATGGTCATCTCGATGTGCGGCAGGCTCGGCAGGCGCTCGCCGGAGTGGCGCAGCCGCAGGCCGTTGGTGAAGCGGGGGGCCGCGAGCAGCAGGCCGGACACGAACTGGCTGGAGGAGGACGCGTCGATGGTCACCTCGCCACCGTCCAGGCCGCCGGTGCCGTGCACCGTGAACGGCAGGGCACCGCGACCGTCGTCGTTGATGTCGGCGCCCAGCGCGCGCAATGAACTGATCGTGGTCTTCATAGGTCGGCGTTTGGCGCCGGCGTCACCGTCGAAGGTGGTCGGGCCCAGCGCGAGCGCGGCGACCGGCGGCAGGAACCGCATCACGGTGCCGGCCAGACCGCAGTCGATCGTGGTGGAACCGAACAGCTCGCCGGGCGTGATGCGCAGGTCGGGGCCATATTCGCCGTCACCGTCGACGGACTCGATGGTTGTGCCGAGCTGCCGCAGCGCGGCAACCATGAGGTCGCTGTCCCGCGAGTGCAGCGGGGCGCGCAGCACCGAGGGCGCGTCGGCCAGGGCAGCCAGGACGAGTTCACGGTTGGTCAGCGACTTGGAGCCGGGCAGCGACAGGGTTGCCGTCAGCGCTCGCGGCGCGACGGGGGCCGCCCACAGGGCATCCGTCTCTTCGGGCGAATTGTCGCCGTATGGATCGAACTCCGGCTTGGAATATCTCGAGATCAACATCGGTTATCAGAATAGTCGGGATTGCCGATACACAGTGAGGCACAGGAGGTCACGTGAGCGCATCCACGCTTATGGAACGCACGGCCGCGACGCCCAGTGGCGTCGACGGCTTAGAATTGCCCGTGATGACAACAGATACAACTGCCACGCGGGACCTGTTCGAAGCACAGGCCATGCCGTTCATCGACCAGCTCTACGCAGCGGCGATGCGGATGACACGGAACCCCTCTGACGCCCAGGACCTCGTGCAGGAAACCTTCGTCAAGGCGTTTGCGTCGTTCAAGCAGTTCGAGCAGGGCACCAACCTCAAGGCGTGGTTGTACCGGATCCTCACGAACACCTTCATCAACACCTATCGCAAGAAGCAGCGTGAGCCCTACCAGGGCACCATCGACGACCTCGAGGACTGGCAGCTGGGCGGCGCGGAATCCACGACGGCGACGTCGAGCCGCTCCGCGGAAGCCGAAGCGATCGACCACCTGCCCGACAGCGCCGTCAAGGACGCCCTCCAATCGATCCCGGAGGACTTCCGCCTGGCGGTGTACTTCGCCGACGTCGAAGGCTTCTCCTACCAGGAGATCGCCGAAATCATGAAGACCCCCATCGGAACGGTGATGAGTCGCCTGCACCGTGGCCGCCGCCTGCTGCGCGAGCTGCTGGCCGGTTACGCCCTCGAGCGCGGACTCGGCACCGGCCAGAGCGCACCGATCAAGAAGACATCCGGGAGCACAGGAAAATGACCGATTGCGGTTGCGAGAAGGCCAAGGCCGAACTCGAAGAGTATCTGCACAACGAACTCCGCAAGGAGGACGCCATCGACATCCGGGAGCACCTGGAGCACTGCCCGGACTGTCGCAGCGAACACCACGTCGGGCGCACCCTCACCGAGGTGATGCAGCGGGCCTGCAAGGAGACCGCTCCCGAGGACCTGCGCGATCAGGTCTTGCTGCGGCTGCGTGCCATCCAGTCAGCGCACTGACGGCAGGCGCACTAGCCGATCCGCGCCACCTTCACTTCGATCGTCGTCACGGCAGGGTCGCCTGACTCGACGAAGTACTCCTCGATGGTGTCGTAGACCCTGCGGCAGACCTCCGTCGCCGCGTCAGCGTCCGCGATGCCGATGGCGACGGATGCCGTGACGCCCTCGTCCGTCTCGGTCAGTGTGACGAATTCCGGAGCCGTCGGCTTCGCCGTGATCGCCCCGACAACCTGGTGCACCACGGTGGCCACGATGGGCGCTGCCGGGTAGAGTTCGTCAACGCCCGGAACCTGTTCGACGGCTGCGGCCAGCTCCTCGGTCGGCTTCGTGGATGTGCTCATGACATCTCCAGTCTCGGGGGAGCGGGTGGTACCAGATCAGTGTAGATCTTCGGCGCTGAAAAAACTTTCCTGCGAATCCGTGACGAATCGAGCGTGGGCCGCGTCGTAACTTAGACGATGCAATTTCTGCCCTCATCGAGGACTACCAAGGAGTTTCCAGATGTTCAGTAGCACCCCCGAGCAGCCGACCTCGGCCACCACCCTGCCGGCCAACGCCGGCGAGGTGACCGACGGTGCTGTCGACAGGGTGGGGCAGGGCGTCACGACCATCAAGGACAGCGTCATCGCCAAGGTGGCCGGTCTGGCCGTGCGCGAGGTAGCGGGCGTGCACTCCCTGGGCAGCGTGCCGACCAGGGCCCTCGGTGCGATCCTCGACGCCATCAGCAGTGCCGACGTCAACCCCGGCATCTCCGTCACGGTGAGCGACGACGACGTCGCCGTCGAAATCGTGCTCGTCGCCGACTATCCGGTGCCCCTGACGGCTCTCGCCGATCAGGTCCGCGCCGCGACGACGCGAGCCATCGAAGGTTTGGTGGGAATCGCGGTGTCAACCGTGAACGTGACCATCACAGACATTTACGTGGCCAAGGAACCCGAAGACAATGACGTCGCTTAGGTTCCCGGCCGCGTAATCAAGCCGGCTCGCAAGAGCCCGGTCGGACATGCACAGCACGTCCGAAACACCAGCAGTACCCACACCAACAGAAATGAGACACTCCATGGGGTTTTTCGGATTCCTTCTTCTCGGCCTCCTCGCGGGCGCCATCGCCAAGCTGATCCTCCCGGGCAACCAGGGTGGCGGATGGTTCATCACCCTTCTGCTCGGCGTTGTCGGCGCACTGCTCGGCGGATTCCTCGGTAGCGCCCTCTTCGGCGCACCGCTTGAAGACTTCTTCTCCATCCAGACGTGGCTTCTCGCCATCGGCGGATCCATCATCGTTCTGCTCATCTACGGCTTCGCCGTGGGCCGTCGCAAGGCGTAACAGCAGCGGGGTCTCCCCGGAGTGGAAAGGCGGCACTCGCACCCACAGGGTGCGGGTGCCGCCTTTTTCGATTTCCCGGTCACGATCTTCCAACTTTCGGACGACGCAGCGGTTTGCACGCTCGCCTACGCTCGGGACTGTGATGAAGACGACTGACCCCGCACCGCACTCAGACCCGGAGCGCCGGACCAGACGGACCGGCTCCGGCAGCCGGGTGCCGCTCTGGCTGCGCATCCTGATACCCACGATTTTGATCCTGGTCTGGTTCGTCATGTTCGGTGCCGGCGGGGCGTCGTTCGGCCGGATCAGTGACGTGTCCACCAACGACCAGGTGCAGCAGCTGCCGGCCAGCGCCGACGCCACCAAGGTGCAGGCGTTGCAGGCCGAGTTCCGGGGGGATGACGTGCTGCCCGGTGTGCTGATCTACGAACGCTCCGGCGGACTCACCGAGGCCGACCAGGCCGCGATCACCGACCAGATCGCCGACCTGGCCCAGCTGGACGGCGTCGTCACCGAAAGCGTGTCGCCGGCGATCTTCTCCGAGGACGGGGAAGCGGCCGAGGCGATCCTCACCCTCGACACCGCCATCACCCCGGCCGACACCGTCGAGTCGATCCGCGCCTACCTCGCCGAGAACCCCATCGAGGGCGTCGATACCTATGTCACCGGACCGGCGGGCCTGATCGCCGACCTCACCGGTGCGTTCGCCGGCATCGACGGCATCCTGCTGCTCACCGCCCTCGCGGCCGTGCTGGTGATCCTCGTGATCGTCTACAGATCGCCGCTGCTGCCCGTCATCGTGTTGTTCACCAGCCTCGCGGCGCTCTGCGCCTCGGTGCTCGTGGTCGTCGCGCTGGCCAGCGCAGATGTGCTGATCCTGACCGGACAGACGCAGGGCATCCTGTTCATCCTCGTGATCGGGGCAGCGACGGACTATTCGCTGCTCTACGTCGCCAGGTTCCGCGAAGCCCTGCGGGACCACGAGAAGAAGTGGGATGCGACGCTCGTCGCCCTGCGCGGTTCGTTCGAGCCGATCCTGGCCGCCGGCGGCACCGTGATCGTGGGTCTGCTGTGCCTGCTGTTCAGCGACCTGAACTCCAACAAGGCCCTCGGCCCGGTCGCCGCGATCGGTATCGGCTTCGCCCTCCTGGCCGCACTGACCCTGCTGCCGGCGCTGATGCTCTGGGCCGGCCGTGCCGCGTTCTGGCCGGTGCGCCCGAAACTCGGCTCCGCCCACCCCGGCCTCGACGGCGACAACGCGAAGGGGGCCTGGCCGTGGCTGGCCAGGCTGATCAGCCGCCGGGCCCGGCTCATCTGGGTCGCAAGCACGCTCCTTCTCGCCGTCGCCGCCATCGGCGCGTTCCAGTTCAAGGCGGATGGCGTTTCACAGAGCGAATTCGTACTCGGCACCTCAGAGGCCCGGGACGGCCAGGCCGTGGTCGGGGAGCACTTCCCCGGCGGATCCGGCACCCCCGCCGTCATCATCGGCCCGGAGTCGGAGCTGCAGGCGATGACCGATGTGCTGCTCGCCAACGGCGGTGTCGATTCCGTCACCGTGCTCTCCGAGGAGTCCGTCAGCGGCACCCTGCCGGTGACCGGCGACGGTGTGCAGGCGTTCGGCCCTCCGGGCACCCCGGTGGGCGAGCCGACGGTGATCGATGGCGACGTGATGCTGCAGGCGACCCTCACCGACGTGGGCGACTCCGCCCCGGCCGAAGCCACGGTTCGCGAGCTCCGGGTGGCCCTGGACGACGTGGCCGGCACCGTGCTGGTTGGCGGCACCACGGCCATCGCCGTGGACACCACCGACACGGCCATCCATGACCGTAACCTGATCATCCCGATCATCCTCGGCGTGATCCTGGTGATCCTGATGCTGTTGCTGCGCTCGATCCTCGCGCCGGTGCTGCTGATAGCCACGGTCGTGCTCTCGTTCGCCGCCGCGCTCGGTGTGGCGTCGTGGGTCTTCGACGGCCTGCTCGGGTTCCCCGGCGCTGACCCGGTTGTTCCGCTGTACGGATTCGTCTTCCTGGTGGCCCTCGGGATCGACTACAACATCTTCCTGATGACCAGGGTGCGAGAAGAGTCCATCCGATTCGGGACCCGGACCGGGATCCTGCGCGGACTCGTCGCCACGGGCGGGGTGATCACGTCGGCCGGTCTGGTGCTCGCCGCCACGTTCGCCGCGCTGGGCGTGCTGCCGATCCTGTTCCTGGCCCAGCTCGCGTTCATCGTCGCGTTCGGGGTGCTGCTGGACACCTTCGTGGTGCGCTCGCTGCTGGTGCCGGCCCTGGCCCACGACATCGGCCCGAAGATCTGGTGGCCGAGCAAGCTCGCCAAGTCCTGACCGCCTCGTACGAAGAAGGGCCGCACCCTGGCGGGTGCGGCCCTTCTTCGTGTGCGTTGCGTTAGAGGGTGAGTGCGCTCTTGAGCAGCTCGGTCTGTTCCGCGGCGTGACGCTTGGCCGAACCGGCGGCGGGAGACGCGGACGCGGCCCGCGAGAACAGGCGGATCGGGCGCGTGCCGAGCTTGTTCGTCTGCAGGTAGAAGAACGGCCAGGCACCCTGGTTCTCCGGCTCGTCCTGCACCCAGGCCAGTTCGGCGTTCGGGTACTGCTCGGCGACCTGCTTCAGTTCGGCGCCGGGCAGCGGGTAGAACTGCTCCAGGCGCACCAGGGCGATCTCGGGGTTCGGGTTCTTCTCCAGGTCGGCCAGCAGGTCGTAGTACAGCTTGCCGGCCATGAACAGCACCCTCTTGACGGCGGCCTTGTCCTGGATCCGCGCATCGTCGATCACCGGTTCGAACTTGCCGCTGGTGAAGTCGGCGACCGGGCTGGTCGCTCCGCGCAGGCGCAGCATCGACTTCGGTGTGAAGACGATCAGCGGGCGACGCGGACGCATGTACGCCTGGCGGCGCAGCAGGTGGAAGTACGACGCCGGCGTCGACGGGCGGGCGACGGTCATGTTGTTCTCGGCGCACATCTGCAGGTACCGCTCGATCCGGGCGGACGAGTGGTCGGGGCCCTGACCCTCGTAGCCGTGCGGGAGCAGCAGCACAACGCTGGAACGCTGGCCCCACTTCTGCTCGGCCGAGGAGATGAACTCGTCGATGATGGTCTGGGCGCCGTTCGCGAAGTCACCGAACTGGGCCTCCCAGAGCACGAGGGCATCGGCCCGCTCCACGGAGTAACCGTATTCGAAGCCCATCGCCGCGTATTCGCTGAGCAGGGTGTCGTAGATCCAGAACCTGGCCTGGTTCTCGCTGAGATTTGCCAGCGGCAACCACTCCTGGCCGTTCATCCGGTCGTGCAGCACCGCGTGACGCTGCACGAAGGTGCCGCGGCGGGCATCCTGGCCGGCGAACCGCACCGGAGTGCCCTCCAGCAGCACCGACCCGAGCGCGAGCAGTTCGCCGAAGCTCCAGTCGATGTTGCCGTTGCGGCTCATATCGAGGCGCTTCTGCAGCAGCTGCTGCAGCTTGTTGTGCACGGTGAACCCGGCCGGCTTGTTGTTGAAAGTGTCGCCGATGAGGTGCACGACGCTTTCGGGCACCCCGGTGGTCTCGGGTTCACCGACGGCGTCGTCAGGGGCACCGTGGCCGGCGAGTCCGCGGGCCGCCGCGGCCGCTTCGCCGGGCGTGATGATCGGGATCGACGAGGTCTGGGCGGCGTGCGTTTCCAGGAACGCCCGTTCCAGGCGGTCCTGGAAGTCGGCGTGGGCCGCTTCGAACTCCGCCTGGGTGATGTCGCCGCGTCCGACCAGCGCCTCGGTGTAGAGCTTCCGCACGCTGCGCTTGGCCTCGATGAGGTTGTACATCAACGGCTGCGTCATCGAGGGGTCGTCGCCCTCGTTGTGGCCGCGTCGGCGGTAGCAGACGAGGTCGATCACGACGTCGCGCTTGAATTCCTGCCGGTACGCGAACGCCAGTTCGGCGACCCGCACGACGGCTTCGGGGTCGTCGCCGTTCACGTGGAAGATCGGGGCCTGGATGGTCTTGGCCACGTCGGTGGAGTACACCGAGGTGCGGCCCTCACCGGGAGGCGTGGTGAAGCCGACCTGGTTGTTGACGACGAGGTGGATGGTGCCGCCGGTGCGGTAGCCGCGCAGCTGAGACATCTGCAAGGTCTCGAGCACCACGCCCTGGCCGGCCATGGCGGCGTCGCCGTGCACCAGGACGGGCAGGGTGGAGAACGTGCCGATGGGCTTGCGGTCCTGCTTGGCGCGCACGATGCCCTCGAGCACACCGTCGACGGCCTCGAGGTGGGACGGGTTGGCGGCCAGGTACACGGCCACCTCCTCGCCGTTGGTGCCGCGGAAGGTGCCCTCGGTGCCGAGGTGGTACTTGACGTCGCCGGAGCCCTGCACGCTGCGGGGGTCCTGGGTGCCCTCGAACTCGCGGAAGATCTGGCCGTAGGTCTTGCCGGCGATGTTGGTGAGCACGTTCAAGCGGCCGCGGTGGGCCATGCCGATGCAGACCTCGTCGAGGCCGGCCTCCGCGGAGCCCTGCAGGATCGCGTCGAGCAGCGCGATAGTGGACTCGCCGCCCTCGAGGCTGAAGCGTTTCTGGCCGACGTACTTGGTCTGCAGGAACGTCTCGAACGCCTCGGCCTCGTTGAGCTTGCCGAGAATGCGCATCTGCTCGTCGTGGGTGGGCTTGACGTAGGTCTTCTCCATTTTCTCCTGCACCCACTTGCGCTGGGCCGGGTCCTGGATGTGCATGTACTCGATGCCCGTCGTGCGGCAATACGAGTCCCGCAGCACGCCGAGGATGTCGCGCAGTAGCATCGTGCGCTTGGTGCCGAAACCACCGGTGATGAACTCGCGGTCCAGGTCCCAGAAGGTGAGGCCGTGGCTGGCGATGTCCAGGTCAGGGTGGGTGCGCTGCTGGTACTCGAGCGGGTCGATGTCGGCCATCAGGTGGCCGCGCACGCGGTAGGCGTTGATCAGTTCCTGCACGCGGGCGGTCTTGTCGACGGCGCTGGCCAGGTCGACGCTGATGTCGGGGGCCCAGTGGATGGGGTCGTACGGGATCCGGATCGCGGCGAAGATGTCTTCGTAGAAGTTGTGCTGGCCGATGAGCAGCTCGTGCACGATCTTGAGGAACTCACCCGAGCCGGCACCTTGGATGACCCGGTGGTCGTAGGTGCTGGTGAGGGTGATGGTCTTGGAGATGGCCAGGCTGGTGAGCGTCTTGACGCTCGCGCCCATGAACTCGGCCGGGTAGTCGAGCGCGCCCGCGCCGATGATGCAGCCCTGGCCCTTCATCAACCGCGGCACCGAGTGCACGGTGCCGATGCCGCCGGGGTTGGTCAGTGACACCGTGGCGCCGGAGAAGTCGTCGGCGGTGAGCTTGCCCTTGCGGGCGCGGCCGACCAGGTCTTCGTAGCTGGTCAGGTACTCGCCGAAGGTCATGGTGTCGGCCCGCTTGATGGCCGGGACCATCAGCGAGCGGGTGCCGTCGGGCTTGGGTAGGTCGATTGCGATGCCCAGTCCCACGTGGGCGGGGGCGATCACCGAGGGCTTGCCGTCCTGCTCGTCGTAGTAGACGTTCTGGCTGGGGAACATCTTGAGCGCCCGGATCAGTGCCCACCCGATCAGGTGGGTGAACGACACCTTGCCGCCGCGGGCCCGCTTCATGTGGTTGTTGATCACGATGCGGTTGTCGATGAGGAGCTTCGCCGGGATGGTGCGCACGCTCGTCGCGGTGGGCACGGTGAGGCTGGTGGCCATGTTGGCCGCGAGGCTCTTGGCCATGCCGCGGAGCGGGGTGACGACATCCTGCGGGGGAGTGGGCGCGACGGCGGAGACCACGGGCTGTGGGGTGGTGATCGGGGCGTCGGCGGGAACCGGCTCCGGCTTGGGGGCGATCGACGTGGTGCGGGCCGTGCGCGGGCCGCCGAGAACGGGGATCGGCGCGGTGATCGGGTGCGCTTCGGCCGTCGGCGTCGCGGGTTCCTCTGCCAGCGGGGGAACCTCTGCGGCGGCGGGGGCGATGCTCGAGGCAGCACCCTCGGAGGCCGGGGCGTCCTGCTCTGCCTGCTTCGGCGCCGTTGCACTCTGGTGGTAACTGTCCAGAATCGGCCACCAGGCCCGATCCACCGAGTTCTTGTCGATGAGGTAACGTTCGTAAAATTCGTCTACGAGCCATTCGTTGGCTCCGAATTCAGCAGAGGCCGTTTCTTCGGACCCACCGCCGGTCAACTGGTTCGACACAGCTGATCGCCCACTCTCTTCGTTGATTCTGATTGTCCATGGCGATCACAACCGCCGGGTCAGTGTGTTGATATCAAGACTAATCCCATCGAGGTGCTGCACCGGTACGGCTTGGGAGGACTAGCGTTAAAAACATGCAGTTCTATGGAGCGGTTCCCCGCCACGATTTGACCTATTCCGACGTCTTCCTGGTGCCCAGCCAGTCTGCGATCAGCAGTCGGCTCGACGTGTCCCTCGCGCCGGGAGACGGCACCGCGGCCACGATCCCGATCGTCTCGGCCAATATGAACTCGGTGACCGGTCCCCGGCTGGCGGCATCTCTCGCCCGGCGTGGCGGCCTCGGCGTGTTGCCGCAGGACATGCACCTGCAGGACCTGGATGCGGCCATCCGCTGGGTGAAGTCGCAGCCCGTGCAGTACGACACCCCGTTCGTGTTCGCCCCCGACGCCACCGTGGCCGACGCGCTGCGCCAGGTCCCGCCGGTCACCGGTCAGGGCCTGGTCATCCACGACGGTGACGATGCCTACCTGGGCTGCATCGACGCGGCCAGGCTCGCCTCGGCGTTACCGGACGCCCGCCTGGGCGATCTGCTGCACGGCCCGCTCACCTCCCTCGACGCCGAAGACATCGACGGGCCGCGCAGCGCTTTCGACGTGATGACGGCCGCCGACCTCGACTTCGCGCCGGTGTTGCTGCGCGGCAAGCTGATCGGCACGCTCAGCCGCAAGAGCGCCCTGCGCTCCACGCTGTACCAGCCGGCCGTGGATGCGTCCGGCCGGCTCCTCGTCGCCGCCGCCGTCGGGATCAACGGCGACGTCGCCGCCAAGGCCCGCGCGCTCGCCGCCGCCGGCGTCGACGTGCTCGTGCTCGACACCGCGCACGGCCACCAGGCCGGCATGATCCGCGCGCTGCGCACGGTTTCGGAGCTCAAGCTCGGCATCCCCATCGTGGCCGGCAATGTGGTCACCGCCGACGCCGTCGAGCACCTCGTCGGCGCCGGGGCGAACATCATCAAGGTGGGCGTCGGGCCCGGCGCCATGTGCACCACCCGGATGATGACGGCCGTGGGGCGCCCGCAGTTCTCCGCCGTGATCGAGACCGCCGAAGCCGCCGGCAAGCTCGGCGCACACGTCTGGGCGGATGGCGGGGTGCGCTACCCGCGCGACGTGGCGCTCGCGCTCGCCGCCGGGGCCGCGTCGGTGATGATCGGGTCCTGGTTCGCGGGCACCATCGAAGCGCCGGGCACCCTGGACACGGACGCATCCGGCGCCCTCTACAAGGAGAGCTGGGGCATGGCATCGACCAAGGCCGTGCAGCAGCGCTTCGACAGGCTCGACGCCTACGAACTGGCCCGCAAAACCCTGTTCGCCGAGGGCATCTCGTCCTCGAAGATCTACCTGGACCCGTTGCGTCCCTCGCTCGAAGACCTGCTCGACATGATCACCTCCGGGGTGCGCAGCTCGTTCACCTACGCGGGGGCGGCCAGCGTGGCCGAATTCCACGACCGGGCGAAGGTCGGAATCCAGTCCGCAGCCGGCTACGAAGAGGGCAAGGCGCTCGTGGTTTCCTGGTAACGCAGGCGTGTTACCGCGCAGGCAGCCCCGGTATAGCAGGCAGCCCCGGTATAGTTGACCCTCTAATGGACGACCCCCCTTCTGCGAATTCACCCGACCATAAACCCTCGCCCGTGACCCGCGGCGGTGCTGCCCGTGTATGAGTGGATCATGCTCGGGATCGGCCTGATCCTGACCCTGGGCACGGGCCTGTTCGTGGCCAGCGAATTCGCGCTGGTCAACCTCGACCGATCCGACCTCGAGGCACGCCGCGACCGCGGGGAAACCCGCCTGGCGATGACCATCGCCGCGCTCAAGATCACCTCGACGCACCTCTCCAGCGCCCAGCTGGGTATCACCCTGACGACCCTGCTCACCGGGTATGCGCTGGAGCCCGCGATCAGTTCCCTGCTCGCGGGACCGCTGGGCCTCGTCGGCATCCCCGAGCCCGCGGTGCCGGTGGTGGGATCGGCCGTCGCCATCGTGCTCGCGACCCTGGTCTCGATGATCGTCGGTGAGCTCGTGCCCAAGAACTTCGCCCTGGCGCTGCCGATCCAGACCGCCAAGGTCGTCATCCCGTTCCAGACCGTGTTCACCACGGTGTTCAAGCCCGCGGTGACCGTGCTGAATGAAAGCGCCAACGGCCTCCTCCGGATGGTCGGCATCGAACCCAAGGAAGAGATCTCCGGGGCCCGCACTGCCGAGGAACTCTCCTCGCTCGTGCGCCGGTCCGCCAGCGCCGGCCTGCTCGAGGCCGACACGGCGACCCTGCTGCACCGCACCCTGCTGTTCTCCGGGCACACCGCATCCGACGTGATGACCCCCCGCCCCCGGCTCGCCAGCATTCAGCGCAACGCCAGCGCGCAGGCCGTCATCGACCTCACCAGGCAGACCGGCTACTCCCGCTTCCCCGTCATCGACGAGAGCGCCGACGACGTCGTCGGCATCGTCCACGTCAAGCAGGCCGTGGCCGTACCACGCAAACGACGCTCGGACGTGCCGGTGTCGGCCCTGCAGTCTGAAGCGCTGCGCGTGCCGGAGACCATGAAGCTCGACGGGTTACTCGGCGAGCTGCGGGGCCGCGGCTTCCAGATGGCCGTCGTCGTCGACGAATACGGCGGAACCGCCGGCGTCGTCACCCTGGAGGACCTGGTGGAGGAACTCGTCGGCGAGGTCGCCGACGAGCACGACCGCACCAGGGCCGGCATCGTGCGCTCGCAGGGCTCCCTGACCTTCCCCGGCATGCTGCGGCCGGACGAGCTGCACGAGCGGGCCGGCCTGACCGTGCCAGAGGACGGCCCATACGAGACCGTCGCCGGCTACGTGATGAGCGAACTCGGCCGGCTGCCCGTCGTCGGCGACCTCGTGCGCATCGCCACCGGTGAACTGCGGGTGGAACGGCTCGACGGCCGTCGCATCGACCGTTTGCGCTACACCCCTGACCCTGTCGAACCCGGCGCGTCCGCGACCGGCGCCGTGCGCACCATCCAGAAGGCACCAGTGACCACTTCATCACAGACCAAGCGGGTGAGCGGCCGATGAACGACTGGGCCGGACTCGGCTGGCTGTTCGTGCTGCTGCTCGGCAACGCGTTCTTCGTCGCCGCCGAATTCGCCGTGATCTCAGCGCGCCGCTCCCAGATCGAACCCCTCGCGGAGGCCGGCAAGCGCAGCGCCAAGACCGCGCTGTGGGCCATGGAGCATGCCACGCTGATGCTGGCGACCTCCCAGCTGGGCATCACGGTGTGCTCGCTGCTGATCCTGAACGTGTCGGAGCCGGCGATCCACCACCTGCTGGAGATCCCGCTGAAGCTCACCGGGCTCCCCGAGGAGGCCATCGGCACCATCGCGTTCATCATGGCGCTGCTCATAGTGTCGTACCTGCACGTCGTCTTCGGCGAGATGGTGCCCAAGAACCTCTCATTCTCGATCCCCGACCAGGCCGTCCTGATCCTGGCCCCGCCGCTGGTGTTCTTCGGCCGCCTCGTCAAGCCCGTCATCGTTGCCCTGAACTCCACCGCCAACGGCGTGCTGCGCTTGTTCGGTGTTGCACCCAAGAACGAGGCTACGAGCACTTACACTCTCGACGAGGTGGCAACCATCGTCACGCAGTCCACCAGGGAGGGCGTGCTCAGCGACGACTCCGGCGCGCTGTCGGCGGCGTTCGAGTTCACCACCAAGACGGCCAAGGACATCGCCGTGCCGCTGGACCAGCTGGTCACCCTGCCGGAATCGGCCACCCCCGCCGACGTGGAGAAGGCCGTCACCCGGCACGGATTCTCGCGCTACGTGCTCGACTACGAATCCGGCGAGCCCAGCGGTTACATTCACCTCAAGGACGTGCTCGGCCTGGACGTCGACCCGGTCGACCCCGTCGACACCGGCAGGACCGGCTACACCGACCCGATCCCGGCCAAGCTGATCCGCCAACTGGTGTCGATCTTCGAGGACACCGACCTCGAGGATGCCCTGGCCACCATGCGCCGCTCCGGCGCACACCTGGCCCGCACCTTCACCGTCACCGGCGACGCCACCGGAGTGCTGTTCCTGGAGGACATCATCGAGGAGCTCGTCGGCGAAGTGCAGGACGCCACCCGCCGGCTCTAGGTGTCAGGCCGTTGCCAGCGCCGGCAACGCCGCGAGGATGCTCGTGATGACGCCCTCATCCAGGTTCGACGGAGCCTGGTGCCTGGCCCGCGCGCGGATGCTCGGGTGGCCGTTGGCGACGGCATAGGAGTGCCCGGCGGCGTCGAGCATCTCGGCGTCGTTCAGGTAATCGCCGAAGGCCATGGTCTGCTCCCGGCTGATGCCCAGGTGCTGCTGCAGACGGATGAGCGCCGTGCCCTTGTTGGCTCCCGGCCGCATGACGTCGACCCAGTTGGCGCCGGAGACGACAACATCGGCGGCCAGGTCGAGGGCGCGAACGGCCGGTCCGGTGCGGGTCTCGGCGCGGCCGGCGTCGAAAATCGCCAGTTTGAGCACGTCATCGTCCGCGGCGGCCACCGTGACATCGGCGACCGTTGCCAGGGCCGCGTAGTACGGACGCACCTGCGCGACGAAAGCCTCATCGGTCCGTTCGATGTACGCGGACCTGGCCCCGCACACCACGATGCCCAGGTCGGCGCCGGCGGCGGCCTGGGCCCGCACCCACTCGACGACCGGGGCGATGATCGATCCGACGACGGGTTCGATGGCGATGCTGACGCCGTCCCGCACAATGTTGGTGCCGTTCTCGGCGATGTAGACCAGCCCGTCCCGGTCGCCGAAGACGGCCTGCAGCGTCTGGTACTGACGCCCGCTTGCCGGGGAGAACAGGATCCCGGCCGCCAGGATGCTCTCCAGCAGCGGCCAGAAGCGCCCGGGGACCGCTCCGTCGGCGTCGAGCAGGGTGCCGTCCATGTCGCTGGCGATCAGGCGGATGTCGGTCGGCCGGCTGGTGGCGGTCTCACTCGGGTGGGTCATTCGGTCCAGCCTAGTTCTTCTCGCCCGGCGACGACCGGGCCCCCTCGTGGGCCCGGGGCACCCGGCGTACCCTGACAGGCATAGCTGGAAAGCGAGGACACACTCATGTTGAGTCAACTGGAAACCGTGGCGGTCCTGCCCGCCAGGGACATCAAGCGGGCCCGGTCCTTTTACACCGACAAGCTCGGCCTGGAGCCCACCGACGTCCGCGAGGGCGAGATGCGCTTCCGCACCCCCTCCGGCGGGTCGGTGCTGGTGTACGAAACCGAGAACGCGGGCACGGCCAAGAACACGGCCCTGATCTGGATGGCCGACGACGTCGACGCCGAGGTCGCCCGGCTGAGGGAGGCGGGCGTGGTGTTCGAGGAGTACGACCTGCCCGGCCTGAAAACCGAGAACGGCATTGCCACCACCGACCAGGAACGTGCCGCCTGGTTCAAGGACTCGGAGGGCAACATCCTCTGCGTCGCCCAGGAGGTATAGGTCGCTAGACCGCCGGCCAGGCTGCCCTGGCGTACTGGCCGGGCCAGTAGTCCAGTGGCACGCCCAGCTCGGCGGCGGCGCGGAGGGCGAAGTGCGGGTCGCGAAGGAACTCGCGGCCGAGCATGACGGCATCCGCCGCGCCGGAGGCAACGATCTCGTTAGCGTGTGCGGCCGTCGTGATGAGCCCGACGGCGTTGACCGGTACGGCGGCAGTGTCCTTGACGAATTGCGCCAGGGGAACCTGGTACCCGGGGGTCAGGGGAATCTGCACGCCGGTGACGTTGCCGCCGGAGGACACGTCGAAGAAGTCGGCCCCGGCCTGGGCGGCCCACCCGGCGACGACGGCGGTCTCCTCCACACTCCAACCGTCGACTGTGTAGTCGGTTGCGGAGAACCGCACCAGTAGCGGAACACTCTCGCCGACCTCGGCCCGGACGGCCTTCACCACGCGCAGGAGCAGGCGGGCCCGGTTCTCCAGTGAGCCGCCGAACTCGTCGGTGCGCAGATTGCTCAGCGGGGACAGGAACTGGTGCAACAGGTAGCCGTGGGCGGCGTGCAGTTCCAGGACGTCGAAGCCGGCGACGATGGCGCGTCGAGCGGCCGTGACGAAGTCGGCGACGACGGTATCGATGCCCGCGTGGTCGAGTGCCATCGGTGCCGCGTAGCCGGGGAAGGCGATGGCGGAGGGCCCCAGCGTCGGCCAGCCGCCCTGGTCGGCGGGCACGCTGCCGTGCAGGCTGGTGCCCCAGGCCGGCCAGGTGGACGCCTTCCGGCCGGCGTGGGCAAGCTGGATGCCGGCGGTGGCGCCCTGCCTGTGCAGATAGTCGACGATGTGCGCCCAGGCGGACGCCTGGGTGTCGTTCCAGATCCCGGTGTCCCGGTCGGTGATGCGGCCCTCCGGGCTGACGGCGGTGGCCTCGGTGACGATCAGCCCGGCGCCGCCCGCGGCCATCGAGCCCAGGTGCACCAGGTGCCAGTCGGTCGGCACGCCGTCCCGCTCGATGACGGAGTACTGGCACATCGGCGCGACCCAGAGCCGGTTGCGAATGACAACCTCGCGCAGGCTGATCGGGTCGAACAGGGAGACCGCCGCGGCGGAATCGGCTGCGGCGGGGGCGAGGACGGTGCTGATATCGGACACCGAAACAACCTATCGTGAGTGCATGGCGAAACCTCGACGATGGCTGGAATGGGAGGCCGCCCAGGCCCGCGACTGGATCGCGGTGCCGCAGGCGACCGATGACAAGTACAGCCGCGGCGTGCTGGGCGTACGCACGGGTTCCACCGAGTACCCGGGCGCGGCGGTGCTCGGTGTGGAAGCCGCGAGCCGCACCGGGGTGGGCATGCTGCGCTACCTCGGTCCCCGCCGGGTCGGGACCCTCGTGATGCAGCGCCGTCCGGAGGTGGTGACGGTCGACGGCCGGGTGCAGGCCTGGCTGCTCGGCTCGGGCATGGACGCCGGCAGCCGCAGCCCGGAGACCACCAAACAGCTGCAGAAGGCGCTCCGTCAGGGTCTGCCGACGGTGCTCGACGCCGGCGCGCTCGATTTGGTCGGTGCCGGCACCGGCCCCCGGCTGATCACCCCGCACTACCGGGAACTGGCCGCTCTGCTGGGCCGGTCCGGCGAGAATGTCACCGTCGACGACATCGCCGGTGAGCCGGGGGAGTGGGCGATCCGCGCCGCCGTCCTGCTCGATGTCACGGTGCTGGTGAAGGGCAGCGTCACCCATCTGGCCTCACCGTCCGGTATCCGCCTGACGGTATCCGGCGCCCCCGCCTGGCTGGCGACGGCCGGTTCCGGTGACGTGCTGGCCGGCATCCTCGGTGCCCTGCTGGCCACGAACAGCGCGCGTATCCAGGCGGATGCCGACGCGCTCGCCGCGCTCGCCGCCACGGCCGCATTCGTGCACGCGGCGGCGGCGCACCGGGCGTCCGGCGGTGGCCCGATCGTGGCGCTCGACGTTGCCCAGGCCGTTCCGCCGACGATCGCGGCGCTGCTGGCCTGACCCGCCGCAGTGGAGTGTGCCACAGTGGAGCGTGCCTGAATTCCTGCGCCGCCCCGCCCTGCTGTGGTGCGGCTTCGCGATCGTGCACGCGGTGCTCATCGCTCTGAACCTCAGCGGCATCGGCTGGCCACTCGGCGACGTGGAACGGGTGTACCTGGGTTGGGCCGAGGCCACGACATCCGGCGCCGTCAGCCTGGGCATCAACACCGACTTCGTCTACCCGATCCTGGCCCTCGCCCCGATTCTCGCATCGCTGGTCTTCGGCGCCGGGCCGTACGCGCTCACCTGGCTCGGCCTGGTGACCGTGCTCAACGGGGTCGCCTTCGCCGCGCTCACCGGTCGCCGGCCGGGTCCGGCGGCAGCCCTGGCCGCCTGGTGGTGGCTGCTGTTCCTGCTGCTGCTGGGCCCCATCGCGTTGGCCAGGATCGACTCCGTGACCGTACCGCTGGCGATTCTGGGCCTGCTCTGGCTGCGCCGCCGGCCGTTCTGGGGAGCGGTGCTCCTGACCGTCGCCACCTGGGTCAAGGTCTGGCCGGTCGCGGCGATCATCGCGCTGGTGGTGGCCTCGAGGCGGCGCTGGCAGGTGCTGGCCGCCTTCGCCGGCACCTCCGCGCTGATCATCGGAGCGGCCCTCGCCGCCGGCAGCGGGGTCACGATCCTCAGCTTCGTGACCGAGCAGACCAACCGGGGGATCCAGATCGAGGCGCCGGTGGCGTCCTGGTGGTTGTGGCAGTCGGCCCTGGGCATCCCCGGCGCCGTCGTGTACTACGACCAGCAGATCCTGACCTACCAGGTGATCGGTGCGGGCACCGACCTGGCGGCGGCGGTGCTGACCCCGCTTCTGGCACTCTGCGTCGGCGTGGTGCTGCTATTGGGCTGGCGCGCCCAACGCGCCGGTGCATCGGCCGACCTGCTGTTCCCGCCGCTGCTGCTGGCCCTGGTGCTCACCCTGATCGCGGTCAACAAGGTGGGCTCGCCGCAGTTCATCACCTGGCTGGCCGCCCCGCTGATCCTCGGCCTGGTCTCGTCCTGGCGAGCCTGGCGGGGCCCGGCGCTCACGGCCCTCGCGATGGCGGCGCTCACCCAGATCGTCTACCCGTACTTCTACAACGACCTGCTGGCCACCACCCCGGCCATGGTGCTGATCCTGTCGGTGCGCAACCTCCTGGAGCTGGTGCTGCTGGGCTGGATGCTCGTTCGCATCTGGCGGCTCGGCGCCGCCTCCGCAACACTGTCAGAGAGCACCGCCGCCAGTCCCGGTGCCACAGCGCATCGCCCTATCCTCAAGGAGTAGTCATGCTCGTCGCATTCTCGGTCGCCCCCTCCGGCGGCCCCACCGATTCGGTGCACGATGCCGTCGCCGCTGCGGTGAAAGTCGTCCGCGAATCGGGCCTGCCCAACCACACCGATTCGATGTTCACCACCATCGAAGGCGATTGGGACGAGGTCTTCGCCGTCGTCAAGGCGGCGACGGATGCCGTCGGCGCGTTCGGCTCCCGGGTGTCGCTGGTGCTCAAGGCCGACATCCGCCCCGGCTATTCCGGTGAGCTCACCGCCAAGCTGGACCGCCTCGAGGCGGCTATGGACGAGGCCGGCGGAGCATCCTGACACCGGCCTGGCGCCGCCGCGTCACCGTCCAGACACGACCGCCCCGTAGTCTGGATTGATGCCCTCACTCTCTGACGGGTCGACGCGCCTGTCGCCGACCCGCGTTCGCCTCGCCCTCCTGGCTCTCGCCCTCGGCGGCTTCGCGATCGGCGCCACCGAGTTCGTCGCCATGGGGCTGCTGCCCAATCTGGCCGCCGACCTGCTGCCCGGCCTCTACGCGTCGTCGCCGGATGCCGCCAACGCCCAGGTCGGCTGGCTCATCTCCGCATACGCTCTCGGTGTCGTCGTCGGGGCGCCCACGATCGCCGCGGCCGCGGCCCGGTGGCCACGCAAACAGCTGCTGCTCGTTCTGCTGGCCTGCTTCACCCTGGCCACCATCGCTTCCGCGCTGCTGCCGACCTTCGGCCTGGTGCTGGTGGCCCGATTCGTCGCCGCCCTGCCGCACGGCGCCTATTTCGGCATCGCGTCGCTGGTCGCCGCCGAGCTGATGGGCCCGGGCAAGCGGGCACGCGGTGTCGCGATCGTGCTCTCCGGCCTCACCATCGCCAACGTCATCGGCGTGCCCTCGATCACCTGGCTCGGCCAGGTTGCGGGCTGGCGGGTCGCCTACATAGCCGTGGCTGCCCTCTTCGCGGTGACCTTCGTCGCCGTGATCGTGGCCGTGCCGTTCCAGGCCGGGAACCCCGGCGCCACCATGCGCAACGAGCTGCGCGCCTTCGGGCGCCTGCAGGTCTGGTTCGCGCTCCTGATCGGCGCCGTCGGGTTCGGCGGTCTGTTCGCCGTCTACACCTACGTGGCCCCGCTGGTGATCGAGGTCACCGGGCTGCCCGCTCTCGCGGTGCCGCTGGTGCTCGTCGTGGTGGGCCTGGGAATGACCGTGGGCAACTTCGCCGGCGGCGTGTTCGCCGACCGCAGTGTGCGGCGCAGCATGTACGCCTTCTTCGCCATCATGCTCGCGGCCCTGCTGCTGCTTGCCTTCTCCGCGCAGCACCTGGCCGGGCTGCTGACCGGGGTGTTCCTGGTCGGCGCGTCGGCGGCGGCGCTGTCGCCGACCATTCAGACCCGGCTGATGGATGTCGCACACGATAGCCAGTCGATCGCCGCGGCCCTCAACCACTCGGCGCTCAACCTCGGCAACGCGCTCGGCGCGTTTCTGGGCGGCATCGTCATCGCGGGCGGGCTGGGCTATCTCGCCCCGATCTGGGTCGGGTTCGGCCTGAGCGTGGTGGGGTTGGCGCTGGCCGTGGTCACCTTCGCGATCGACAGGGTCCGTCGCAAGCGGGGTCAGCACGTACCGTACGGCACCGCACTGATCACGGTGGTCGGCACGGACTGAGCGCCGCGCCGACCCGGCCAGTGGCGTTCTAGTCGGACTGCAGCAGGATGCCGTCGTGGATGGCGCGCTTCCGTAGGGCTACCTTGGTTCCGACATCAAAACCGGCAAGACGGTACTTCTCGCGGATCCGCTTGAGGTACGACTTCGCCGTCTCCTCGGAGATGCCCAGCTGGTGGGCGACCGCCTTGACCGGCTCACCGGCTCCGTACAACGCCATCACCCGGCGTTCCTGGGCGCTCAGCCGCGGCGAGCTGCCGGCGGCTCCGGCGTGCAGGGCGAGGTCGAGTTCGGCGGAGATGTAGGATTCTCCGACGTTCGCGGCGTGGATGGCTTCAACGATGGTGCTGGCCTCCTCGGTCTTGACGAGGTAGCCGAGAGCGCCGGCGGCGAGGGCCTCGCGCACAAGAGCCGGTTCGGAGTAGGTGCTCATCAGCACGGTCTTCACCCCGGCCGTCTTGAGGGTGGAGATCTTCAGCGAGACCGGGATGTTGTCCTTGAGGTCCAGGTCGAGCAGCACCACATCGACCGGGAACTCCGGGTGGGTGAGAAGCTCGGGCCAGGTGGTCACGGCGGCCACCATGTTGATGTCGTCCGCGGCGCCTCTGATCCACTCCGTCAGCGCTCCCAGGAGCATCCGGTGGTCGTCGACCAGGGCCAACCGGATGGGATTGTCGATGAGCGTCGCTGCTGTGTTCGTCACTGCTACCTCCTGTTGCATTTTTCCCTGTCGGAGCATCCCGGGCCAACCGGCCCGGTCACGCGTCCGCAGGATTGTCAATACTGCATTCGATGTCGACGTGGAGATGTCCACTGCGCACCGAATCGATATGAGGGCCCACTACTCGGATAGCTTGCCATGTCTCCGGGTCCACCCGTCGACGAGGCACCCCCTCGATGATCATTTTGATCGGAAACCGAAGCATTTCACCGATAATATGGCCGTTGGTACGGCCAAAAGGTCCGAAAACCAGCGAAACCGTCGGTTCGGCACCGTCGGTGTCGCTGATCAGGAGCCAGATGGCCAGCAACAGCGCATCGCGCTGAGTCGGCGAGAGCTGACCGGCCAACCCTGACGGGTCATCGAGATTGACGGCGGGGCCGAGGAACTCGGATTCGGTGAGGGCGTGGTATAGCCAGGTCTCCCGGCGGCCCTCGATGAGGTGCAGTCGTAGCTGGGTGGCGAGCATCGCCGCCGCCGCCGACTTCGTCGAACTGAGCGGCAGGGCGGTGCGTCCGGTGGCGACGTCGTCGAGCAGGGTTTCGGCGTCGAGGTCGATGCGGGCCAGCTCCTCGGATGCGAGCATGCCCACGGCGGAGGACGGCTGGCTGATGGTGCTCTGCACGAGCACCAGGTCCAACTCACGCTGCACGATGCGGCGGAAACCTCGCACGACCGACGCCCCGATCAGCGGCGGCAACACGCACAGGCCGATGGTCAGGATGGCCGGCGCCATCAGCTCGGGGTCGTAGCGTGCCGCGGTGACCGAGCCCGCCGCGATCACGGCGCCGAGGACCAGCGTCGCGGCAACGATCTCCCGTCCGCGCCGCACCGAGACCAGCACGGCAAGCAGGGCGCCGACGGCGGCGGCGGCGGTGGGATAGGTGCCCGCTGCGGTGCCCTGACCGTACCCGGCCAGGTCGAGCCCGACGACGACCTCGCCCAGGGCAAGCACGGCGAGGAACAACCAGGTCGGCATCCGGTCGGGCAGCCTGTTGACGAGGATCAGCGTCACGACGGCCGCGAGCAGCAGAACGATCCAGGCCGCCAGGGTCGGCAACGGGTTCGGATATCGCTCCCACTGGCTCGCGAACCGCCACAGCAGGAACACGGCGAAGAACCCGCTGCTCAGGGAGATGCCGAAGCCGAGGTGGCGGCTACCGAGCCCGGTGCGGTTGGCCAGGGTGGTTTGAACGGTGCGCTGCGGCCGGCGAAAGGTGCGGCGTCGCTCGTCGCGTTGGTCGTCGAGCAACTGCTTGTGCGCTCGGGCCGACGAGCTGCCGGAGTGCGGCGGTGCCGGGGTCGCCGCCGATGTCACTTGGGCACCTCGAGCACGACGGTGGTGCCAGAGCCCGGGGAGGAGAACAGGCGTGCGCTGCCGCCGACGTCGCGAAGGCGGGCCACGACGGACTCGGCGAACCCGAGCCGTTCGGTGCCGACGGCGCTGAGGTCGAACCCCCGACCGGCATCCGTCACCATGGCGCGCACCGTCGTGTCGTCGTCGGAGATCGTGACGTCGGCCCTGGTGACGCCGGAGTGCCTGCGCACGTTTTCGAGGCACTCGCCGAGGGCGAGAAGGAACGAGTCGAGAACGTCGCTGGGCAGCAGCACCTGGCCGCTGCCGTGCCAGTCGACCTCGAGTCCCATCCGGCCGAAACGCTGCTTCACCGACTCGAGGGTGCTGCCGAGCATCGACGTGTTGGACGGTTCCAGCGTGTAGACCCCGGAACGGCTGGGGGTGGGCAGCGCGCCCAGACGTAGCTGGCGGAGCAGACGGGCGTCATCGCCGGATTGTTGTCGCAGAGCGGCGGGGCTGACGCCCACACCCGAATGCGCCAGGAGGGTGAGGGTGGCCAGCACGGTGTCGTGGAGCAACCTGGCGCCCTGCCGGCGTTGCGCTTCGAGTTCGCTGGCATGACGTTCGGCCTGGTGGGCGCGCCCGATCGCGGCGACCCGCTGCAGCACCCGGGGCACGCTCTGCGCAATCCACCAGCCGCCCAGGGACAGGGCGGCCCAGCCGCACACGGTCAGGACCAGGGGCAGCACCGACCCGCCAGACGAGATGGTGACGAACGCCACCCCGGCCACGGTCATGCCGAACGACCCGAACAGGATGAGCTGGCGTCCGGGGCCGACGACGAGCACCGGCGCGACACAGCTGGCCGCGCCGGCAGCCAGGGTGGCGATCAGGGCCTCCTCGACGGGGTTGAGACCGACATCAATCCTGGTGGCCAGCCCGACGACGAGGATGACGGCGTTGCTCAGCAGCACGATGCACACCGCCCAACGGAGTGCGCCGCTCTGACCGAGGACGTATTGGCACCCGACCATCAACAGGATCAGGGACCCGGCGAACAGGACCACGGGCGTATCGAGCCCGCCCGGCACGGCCAGGTAGGCCAGCGACGTCACCGAAGCGGTCAGCCCGGTTATCCGGGCGGTGCGACGAAGGACGCGATCACGCTCTCTGGCAATACGTGGCATGGCTGCAGTACTCCTCATGAGTGCCCTATCCGTCACCTTATCGGCCCCGGTGGCGGATTTACGGCTGTTGACGTGGACTTTCTTTCCGGCGCAGAAGCAGGTGCAGAACCACGCCGCTGACCAGGGCCATGGCCACCGCCATGAACATCCCGGCGAGAACCCCGATGAGCAGGATGAGCGCGCCGGGCTGGCCCGGCTGCCACAGCGGTGTGGCCACGGCGAAGAACACGGCCAGGCCGGCGCCCCAGGCGGCGGCGCTGCCGAGTATCCACCAGCCGGCACCCCTGAGGTGCCGACGGAGCTCGAACCACTGGGCGAAGCCGAGGGCGCACAGCAGCACAGTGGCGAGCAGGATTCCGGCGGTGAATTGGGCTGCTGCCGGCCAGCGCTGCCAGACCTCGGCCCACTCGGCGGGCAACAGCCCGATGAACCAGGCCGCGGCGCCGGCGATGGCCGTGGCGCCGACCCAGCGGCGGCGGTTCAGTGCCGGCACCCGGCTGCGGAGCACGGTCGCCTGCGTCCAGCCGAGCACGGTGCCTTCGGCAGCGCCGGCGAAGATCAACGCCGGCGCCAGCACGGATGAAGAACCGGCGAAGGTCAGCTGGGCCAGGGCCGGGACGAGGAACCCGACGCTTTCGCCGAGGCTGACCCACAGCAGCCAATTGCGTAGGAACCTGTCGGCACGATCGGGACCGCTGCGGGGCCGGGGGCCGGGGAGCGGCCTATCGACCGTCATGGGAAGCGACGGGGGCGGCCGGTGCGGGTGGTCCAGCCACGGCGGAGCCTGGATCGAGCGGGCCCTGATCGAGCCGGAACGGCGGGTACTCGTCGCGCATCAGCGCGGCATAGACGATCACCCTGTACAGCCAGCGGTTCAGTCCGATGATCAGATCGAAAATCCCGCGCCGGTAGCGTCCGCTGAAGAGCAGGATCACGGCGCCGATGAGGACCAGGATGCCCAGCAGCGAGAAACCGGTGCTGGTGGCGGTGGTCCAGCCGTTGTTGCCGCTCGCGGTCCAGCCCCAGCTGCCGCCGGTGAGGATCGCCACGATGAACAGGTGGGGAATCACCAGGAGCCACCACTTGACCAGGACCAGTCGGTGCGAGAGCCGGGCCGGATAGTCCACCTCGAGGTCGGCCGGATAGTCGGTGGCGGCGAGGGTGAACGGCGGGTACCTGTCGGTGCCGAGCGCGGAGTACGAGTAGAAACTCACCCGCCAGTTCCAGCGCAGCACGCCGACGCTGTAGTTGAAGATCGCCCGCGGGTAACGTCCGGTGAACAGGATGGCGAACCCGGCCACGATCGTGCCGATCCAGAGCCCGAACCAGAGGAAGAACAGCACGATGACGTGCGGGATGACCAGGATCCACTTGACCAGCCACAGCGCCCGCGAGACGTCGGGGTCGAGCCATCCGTTCAGCCGTGCGGGATAGTCGGCGCCCGGCCTGTCGGGATCGGCGCCGGGCTGCCCGGTCGCACCGCCCGGTGCTGGCGTGGCGCCGCTGCGGCTGGAGGGCGCCGGACCGTTGCGGCCCAGGCCGATCACACCGAGGATCACCAGGATCAGCCCGATCACCAGGGTGATGATGCCGACCAGCAGCAGGGTGATCGCCGCGGGCGCCAGGAGACCTGAGCGCACACCGGCACTGACCTGCACGGCGACCGGGCTGCTGCCGTCGGCATTCATCACCACGACGGCCCAGGCCCCGGGCTGCACCGGCCAGGTGATCTCCTGGCTGCCGGGCCCGACTGCGCTGACGGTCCAGAAGTCCTGTTCGGCGGGCGGTTCGGGCCGGTCTGAGCCGGGAATGTCTGCATACCGCGCGCGGAGCGGCGTGGATTCGATGCCGCGCACCTCGGTGTGTGCCACGTTCGCCAAGTAGCTGTCGACGTCGGCCTGCGGCGCGATCCCGAGAAACACCGGGTCGTCGTTGGCTCCCGTCGCCACCAACCGGATCCTGGCGATGTCCAGGTTCAGCGGCGGGGTCGTTCCCGTGGTCGTGACGGGACCGAGCGGAGGACTGGTCAGTGCGTAGGAGTTGGTGACGAGGGGCACCGTGCGGGTGGAGAAGTAGCCGTTTTCACCCTGCACGCCGGCGGCGACGGCGGCAACGGTGCCGGTGGCGGTCAGTCCGAAGCCGATCAGGGTCAGGATCGTGCCGATCAGCAACATGATGAGCGGGCCGGGTTTCATGGCGCCAGAGTTCTCCCGAACGCACTGCGTGTCAACCCTTCCGCGGTTCAGCCGAGCAGCCACCGGAGCTGGTCGCCGATGGCCTGGTCCTCGATGAGGAATCCGTCGTGACCGTAGCCGGACTCGATCACCACGGGGTCGCCGCCGCTCCCCAGTCCGGCCGCGATGACACGCTGGCCGTCCAGGGGGAAGAGCCTGTCGCTGTCGATGCCGACGACGAGGGTGCGGGCCGTGATGCGGGCCAGTGCGGCGTCGACTCCGCCCCGGCCACGTCCGATGTCGTGGGAGTTCATCGCCTCGACCAGGGTGATGTAGCTGTTCGCGTCGAACCGCCGGGTGAACTTGTTGCCGTGGAAGTCGAGGTAGGACTCCACGGCGAACCGGCCGTGCCCGCCCAGCGGGGTGATGTCGCTCTGCCAGCTGCGCTCGAACCGGGAGTTGAGTTCCGACGGGCTGCGGTAATTGAGCAGCGCCATCCGCCTGGCCAGGGCGAGGCCGCGGCTCGGGCCATCGCCGGGCTCGGCGTCGTAGTAGTCGCCCGCACGAAAGAGCGGGTCGGTGCGGATGGCCTCGATCTGCACCGAATTGAGGGCGATCTGGTCGGCCGTCGTGACCGGCGGGGCGGCCAGGATGCCCAGCCGGGTCACCCGGCCGGGGTGTTCGATGCCCCATTCCAGCACGTGCATGCCGCCCATGGAACCGCCGACGATCCCGGCCCAGCGTTCGACGCCGATCCGGTCGCTGAAGACCACCTGCGCCGCCACCTGATCGCGGATGCTCAGGTACGGGAACCGGGGGCCCCACTCGGAGCCGTCCGGCGCGAGGGACGCCGGGCCGGTGCTGCCCTGGCAGCCGCCGAGCATGTTCGGCGCCACCACGAACCACCGGTCGGTGTCGATCGCGAGGCCCCGGCCGACGATGCCGCTCCACCAGCCGGCGGTCGGATGCCCGGCCGCCGGCGGGCCGACGACGTGGCTGTCCCCGGTGAGAGCGTGCAGCACCAGAACTGCGTTGTCGCCGGCCGGATTCAGCTCGCCCCAGCTCTCGTAGGCGATCCGCACGCCGGCCAGGTGCCCGCCCGCCTCGAGGTCGAGGGCGCCGATGTCCACGAACCGGCGGCCGCCCACAGGGTCACCGTCACGCCAGGCGCCCGTGACGGGCGGTTTACCCAGCAGCGAGCGCGCCTGCGCGTCGGTGACCAGGCTGGACGGGACGGTGTCCGCGGAGTATTGCCATTCCATACGGCTCCATTGTGGCCATGTTCGGCCGTGGCCGCCGATTGTTACGTCATGCGGGCGGGTGAACGTCGGCGAGCTCTACGCGTTCGCGCGGGATGCCGCGACCACGGCGCGGGCGGCGGCCAGGCCGGCCTCGAGGTCGGCCTGCAGGTCGATGACGTTCTCGATGCCCAGCGACAGGCGCACCAGGCCCGGCGTGACGCCCGCGGTGAGCTGCTGCTCCGGGGTGAGCTGGGCGTGCGTGGTCGACGCCGGGTGGATCACCAGCGAGCGCACATCACCGATGTTGGCCAGGTGGCTGAACAGGCTGAGGTTGTCCACCAACGCGCGCCCGGCATCCACCCCGCCCTTGAGCTCGAACGACAGCACCGCGCCCACGCCCAGCGGGGCGTACTTGTTGGCGGCCGCGTACCAGGGGCTGGACGGCAGTCCCGCGTAGTTGACCGACGCGATGTCGGGGTGGCTCTCGAGGAACTCCGCGATGGTCTGCGCGTTGGACACGTGCCGCTCGATGCGGAGGCTCAGCGTCTCGATGCCCTGGATGAGCTGCCAGGCGCTCGCCGGGGCGATGGCGCTGCCGAGGTCGCGCAGCAACTGCACGCGGGCCTTGATGATGAACGCGAGGGCGTCGCCGACCGCGGTGGTATAGCTGGCGCCGTGGTAGGACGGGTCCGGTTCGGTCAGGCCGGGGAACTTCTCGACGTTGGCCGACCACTCGAACAGGCCGCCGTCGACGACGACGCCGCCGATGATGGTGCCGTGGCCGCCGAGGAACTTGGTGGCCGAATGCACGATGATGTCGGCGCCGTGTTCGAACGGGCGGATCAGGTACGGCGTCGCGATGGTGTTGTCGACGATCAGCGGCACCCCGTTGGTGTGCGCGACCTCGGCGACCAGCGCGATGTCGAGCACGTTGATCTTGGGGTTGCCGATGGTCTCGGCGAAGAACAGCTTGGTATTGGGCCGCACCGCTCTGGCCCACTCCGCGGCGTCGTCCTGGTCTTCGACGAAGGTGGTCTCGATGCCGAGCTTCTTGAGGGTGTACTTGAAGAGGTTGTAGGTGCCCCCGTAAATGGAGCTCGACGACACGATGTGGTCGCCGGCCTGGGCGATGTTGAGCACAGCGAAGGTCGACGCCGCCTGGCCGGAGGCCACCAGCAGGGCGCCGGTGCCGCCTTCGAGGGCGGCGACCCGTTCCTCGACCACGGCCTGGGTCGGGTTCTGGATGCGGGTGTAGATGTTGCCGAACTCTGCCAGCGCGAACAGGTTCTGGGCGTGTTCGGCGTTGTTGAAGACGTAGGAGGTGGTCTGGTAGATCGGCGTGGCCCGCGCGTTGGTCACCGGGTCTGGGCGGGCCCCGGAGTGGACCTGCTTGGTTTCGAACTTCCAGTCTGCGGAATCGCTCATGGGTCGGTCTCCCTGTTCGTGGTCGGGCCGGCAAGCCCGAGGAATCTACAGCGGCGGAACCAGACGCTCCGTTGCTCTGCTGCAACCATAGGCAGGGCTATGCCGCGCGACAACGGTTCGCGAAACACTACGTCATCTGCTGCCGGGCCCGTGCGGCAGTACGATGGTGCCCGTGTGGGTGGACGGCTCCTGCCTGAACAGCCAACGCAGTCGCGGTTCCACCAGCGGCCGGAAGACGCGCCTCACGACGGGCAACGACAGCACCACCGAGATCAGGATGGCCAGCAGGATCACGGCCGGCAGCACCCAGGGCTGCTGCGGACCGTCGAGCACCCCGGTTTCCCGCAGCGGGTAGAGCAGGAAGGTGTGCAGCAGGTAGATGTACATGGTCGCGGCGCCCAGCGGTGTGAACCAGGTCGCCCGGCGCGGCATCAGCATGAGGAAGGCCAGGATGAACAGGAACGACGCCATCATCAGGCCCAGCCGGATGACCCCGGCCCAGAACTGGTCGTAGCCGAACTGCCAGTACGCCTCGTCGTACAGGGTGAAGCTCCGCAGCCGCAGGTCCCGCACGCCGATGATATTGACGGTGACGGCCAGGGCGAGGGCGCCGAAGAGGGCGATCGCGCCGGAACGCCAGCGCCAGACCGCGGCCGGGCGCAGGTGCATCCACCGGGCGGTGAGCGGCCACTGGCGCAGTTTCCAGCCGAACACGAAGAACGGCAGCAGCCCCAGCGTGCGTGACAACGAGAAGGTGCTGTCGATGTCACCGACGTAGCCGGCGCCCACCGAGATGGCGATGCTGATCAGCAGCGGATACCGCATCAGAACCAGGTAGGGCAGCGCCACCCGCCAGATGGCCAGGGCGATCAGGAACCAGAGCGTCCAGGACGGGGTCGAGTAGTCCACCTTGAGGGTGCCGCTGAGCGCCCACTCCACCAGCGTCCAGATGCTTTCGAAGATCAGGTACGGGAAGACGACGTCGGTGATCAACCGGTGCATCTGGCGGGGGCCCGGCGGTCCCGACTTGGCGAAGTAGCCGCTGACGGCCACGAAAACCGGAACGTGGAACGCGTAGATGAACAGGTAGACGCCGTAGGCGGTGTCGGATTCGCCGATCAGCTTAAGGATCGCGTGACCGATCACCATCAGGGTGATGGCGATCCAGCGGGCGTTGTCCCACAGCGGTACGCGGCGCTTCGGCTTGTGCGGGCCGGCGTGGTGCGGGGTCTCTGTCGGCGAACTCATCGGGTCCATTCTCCGGGCAGAATGGGGCAATGGGCAAAAAAAGAGTCGTGGTCACTGGTGCGAGTTCGGGAATCGGAGCGGCGACGGTGCGCCTGTTCCGGGAGCACGACTGGGATGTGGTGGGCGTGGCCCGCCGGGCCGACAGGCTCGAGACGCTGGCCCAGGAGACCGGCGCGGCGGTGTTCGCCGCCGACCTCACCGTGCAGGCCGACGTCGACGCGTTGCGGGACTACCTCGCCGCCTCCGGCCCGGTGAATGCTCTGGTCAACAACGCCGGAGGCGCCAAGGGGCTCGACTCCGTCGAGGCCGGGTCGATCGACGACTGGGCCTGGATGTACGAGATCAACGTGCTCGCGCTGAAACGGGTCACCACCGCCCTGCTGCCGCTGCTGCGCGCCTCGATCGCCGCCGCAACGGATGCCGCGGCCGCCGGCGCTGCCGCGTCCGCCGACATCGTCAACATCACCTCGACCGCCGGGCACACGGCGTACATCGGCGGCGGCGGCTACAACGCCGCCAAGTTCGCCGCGCACGCCCTGACCGAGGTGCTGCGCTTGGAGCTCAGCGGCGAACCGATCCGGGTGATCGAGATCGCGCCCGGCATGGTGCAGACCGACGAATTCGGTCTGGTGCGCTTCGGCGGCGACCCCGAGAAGGCGGCCGCCGCCTACACCAACGTGGTGCACCCGCTCGTGGCCGACGACGTCGCCGCCACCATCCTGGCCGCCGTCGAACTGCCCGCGCACGTGAACCTGGACCTCGTCGTGGTCAAACCCGTCGCCCAGGCCTCCACCACCTTGGTCGCCCGCGGCCCGCTGCTGCCCCGCGTCTAAACCCACACCGGCCCCAACTGTTGCCCGAACGGACAATTGCGCCCGGCGTACCGGGCGCAATCGTCCGCATCGGCCACAGTCGCGGCCGCGGGAAGGGGAGCGGGAGGGGAGCGGGGCTAGTGCTCGGTCGCCTTCTCGGCGCCGAACCCGGTGAGGGAGCGCACCGCCATCTCTGCAGCCAGCTTGGGGTCCTCCCGGCGGGTGCTGGTGACCGAGCCGAGCCAGCCGAGGAAGAAGCCCAGCGGGATCGAGATGATGCCCGGGTTGTTCAGCGGGTAGATCGCGAAGTCCACACCCTCACCGAACATCGAGGTGGGTGTGCCGGAGAACACCGGCGAGAACACGATCAGCAGAATCGCCGACCCCAACCCGCCGTACATGCTCCACAGGGCCCCGCGGGTGGTGAAACCGCGCCAGAACAGCGAGTACAGGATGGTGGGCAGGTTGGCGCTCGCCGCGACGGCGAAGGCCAGCGCCACCAGGAAGGCGATGTTCTGCCCCTGCACGCCGATGCCGCCGGCGATGGCGAGGATGCCGATCACCACGACGGTGCGCCGGGCGATCTTGACCTCGCCGTCCGGGTCACCCTTGCCCTTCTTGATCACGCTGGCGTAGATGTCGTGCGCGAACGAGGTGGCCGCGGTGATGGTGAGACCGGCGACCACGGCGAGGATGGTGGCGAACGCGATGGCCGAGATGAAGCCCAGCAGCAGCGGGCCGCCCAGCGCCAGCGACAGCAGCGGCGCCGCGGAGTTCACTCCGCCGGGCGAGGCGAGAATGGTGTCCGCACCCACCAGGGCCGCGGCGCCGAAGCCGAGCACCAGCGTGAACAGGTAGAACGCCCCGATCAGGAAGATCGCCCAGACCACCGAGCGTCGGGCCTCCTTGGCGCTGGGCACCGTGTAGAAGCGCATCAGCACGTGCGGCAGGCCCGCGGTGCCGAGCACCAGGGCGATGGCCAGGGAGATGAAGTCCAGCGGGTTGCCGCCGTACTGCAGGCCGGGCGCGAGGATCGACTCCGCCGGGGTGACCGAGGCGTTCGCGACGGCGGCATCGAGCAGGGTGGACAGGTTGAACCCGTTGATCACCAGCACCCACACCGTCATGGCGCCAGCGCCGATGATGAGCAGGAACGCCTTGACGATCTGCACCCAGGTGGTGCCCTTCATGCCGCCGATCAGCACGTACATGATCATCAGCCCGCCGACCACCGTCACCACAATGGATTGGCCGAGCTTGTCGTTGATGCCCAACAACAGCGAGACGAGCCCGCCGGCGCCGGCCATCTGCGCGAGCAGGTAGAAGAAGCACACCGCCAGGGTGGTGGTGGCCGCGGCGACGCGCACCGGCCGTTGGGCCAGCCGGAAGGAGAGCACATCCGCCATGGTGAACTTGCCGGTGTTGCGCATCAGCTCGGCCACCAGCAGCAGGGCCACCAGCCAGGCCACCAGGAAGCCGATCGAGTAGAGGAACCCGTCGTAGCCGTTCACGGCGATGGCGCCGACGATGCCGAGGAACGATGCCGCCGAGAGGTAGTCGCCGGCGATCGCGAAGCCGTTCTGGGGCCCGGTGAAGGAGCGACCGCCGGTGTAGTAATCGGCGGCGGTGCGGTTGTTGCGGCCGGCCCGGATCACGATCACCAGGGTGACGGCCACGAAGGCCAGGAAGATCGAGATGTTCAGGACCGGGTTGTTCTCCGTGGGCTCGACCGCTGCGGCGACAGCGGTCAGGCTCATTGCCAGGGCGCTCATGCGGCGACCTTCGCTTCGAGCTCGGCGCGGAGCTCTGCGCCCAGCGGGTCGAGCACCCGGTTGGAGAAGGCGACATACCAGATGGTGATGGCGAACGTCGTGACGAACTGGCCGAGGCCGAGCACCAGGCCCAGGTTGATGCTGCCGAAGACCGGCCGCGCCATCACATCGGGCAGGTAGGCCGCCACCAGCACGTACGCGAAGTACCAGACCAGGAAGAACACCGCCATCGGCACCACGAACCTCCGGCGCCGGCGTTGCAGGTTGACGAAGCGGTCGCTGGTCTCGAAGGCGACATAGTCGATCGAGTCCTCCGGCCTGGTGTCGTTCAGTGATTCCTTCATGGGGCTCCTTTGCTCCGGTGAGATGGGTGGATGTTAGTCGGTTGGTGGGGGCCGGACAGCAAGGGCGAGCGCGTCGAGCACGGCGGGGTCTTCGATGGTGGGCGGGACCTTGTACGGCTCGCCGTCGACGATCTGGCGGATGGTCTTGCGCAGGATCTTGCCTGAGCGGGTCTTGGGCAGCCGGTCCAGGATTCTCACGTCGCGGAACGCCGCCACCGGGCCGATGTGCTCCCGCACCAGGTTGACCAGCTCGGCCGTGAGCAGATCGTGGTCGACCACCGCGCCGGCCTTGAGGGTGACGAAACCGGCCGCCCGCTGGCCCTTGAGCGCGTCGTGCACACCGAGCACGGCGCATTCCGCAACGGCCGGATGCCGGGTGAGCACCTCCTCGAGGGACCCTGTGGAGAGCCGGTGGCCGGCGACGTTGATCACGTCGTCGGTACGGCCCATCACGTAGAGATAGCCGTCGGCGTCGAGGTGCCCGGAGTCCCCGGTGGCGTAGTAACCGGGGAAGGCGGTGAGGTAGGCGTCGACGAAGCGGTCGGCGCCGCCCCAGATGCCCAGCAGGGAGCCCGGCGGCAGCGGCAGCCGGATGACGATGTTGCCGTCCTTGCCCGGCTTGGTGATGGGTGCGCCCTTCGAATCGAGAATCGCGATGTCGTAGCCGGGCACCGGCACCGCGGTGGAGCCGGGTTTGGTGGGCAGCTCCTGGATTCCGCGCGGGTTGGCGCAGATGGCCCAGCCGGTCTCGGTCTGCCACCAGTGGTCGACGACCGGGCAGTGCAGGCCGTCGTTGACCCAGTGGAAGGTCTCCGGGTCGAGCCGTTCACCGGCCAGGAACAGCGCGGTGAGGCTGGACACGTCGTGGCGGGCCAGCTCGGTCAGGTCGGGGTCGACCCGGCGGATGGCCCGGATGGCCGTGGGCGCGGTGAACAACACGTTCACCCTGTAGTCCGCCACGACGCGCCAGAAGGCGCCGGCATCCGGGGTGCCGATGGGCTTGCCCTCGTAGATGATCGTGGTGGCGCCGGCCAGCAGCGGTGCGTAGACGATGTAGGAGTGGCCGACCACCCAGCCGACGTCCGACGCCGCCCAGAACACGTCGTCGGGCCCGATGTCGTAGATGCCCCGCATAGACCAGGTCAGCGCAACGGCGTGACCGCCGTTGTCGCGGATGATGCCCTTCGGGTTTCCGGTGGTGCCGGAGGTATAGAGGATGTAGAGCGGGTCGGTGCTTGCGACGGTGACCGGGTCGGCCGGGGTGGCGGCGGCCTCCGCGTCCGCCCAGTCCAGCCAACGCACGGCGGCATCGTCGGCGGGGTCCCCGGCGTAGTCGGCGGCAGATCCGTCGATCGTGGCACGGTCGCGCACGATGACGGTGTGCACCGAGCCGGCGCTGAGCTCGAGCGCCTTCTGCACCAAGGGGAGATACGGCACCGCCTTGCCGGGCTCCAGGCCGCCGGAGGCCGTGACGATCACCGCGGGCCGGGCATCGTCGATGCGCACGGCGAGCTCGCTGGCCGCGAAGCCGCCGAACACCACCGAATGCACGGCCCCGATCCGGGCGCAGGCGAGCATCGCCACGACGGCCTCGGGGATCATCGGCAGGTACACGATGACCCTGTCGCCCCGGCCCACGCCATTGGCCCGCAGCACCCCGGCGAACCTGGCGACCCGGTCGAGCAGGTCGCGGTAGCTCAGCCGGATGCGGGTGCCCGTCATCGCGGAGTCGTAGATCAGCGCCGTGTGATCGCCGCGGCCGGCCAGGACGTGCCGGTCGAGGGCGTTGTAGCTGGTGTTGAGGGTGCCGTCCGCGAACCAGGAGTAGTCAGTGGGGGAGCGCTCTGTCAGCGCCGTGGTCGGCGCGCTGACCCAATCGACGAGCCCGGCGGCCTGCAGCCAGAAGTCATCGCGCTCGTCGATGCTCCGCCGCCAGACATCGCGGTAGCCCTGGGGGGTCGTGCGAGTGGTTCCAGTGTCTTCGATCATGGTGCGAACCTCTCCATTGAAGCTCTCATGTATACACAAGGTGCGGTTAGTCTTGCACACGCCGGGCAATAGGGGAATAGAATGCGCGTGTGTATACAGAGACCGTGAAATCCGCACCGGAGCGGGCGAGCGACCGGGCCTACAGGGTGTTGCGTGACGAGATCCTCGACGGAGTCCTGCCGGCAGGCACGGTGCTGCTCGAGGTGGAACAGGCCGCCAGGCTCGGCGTCTCCCGCACCCCGCTGCGCTCCGCCGTGGCGCGGCTCGTGGCCGCCGGTCTCGTCGCCGGCCGCAGCGGCCGGGGCTTCTCGGTCACCGAGATGTCGGTCGAGTCGATCAACGATCTCTACGAGCTGCGCGAGGCCCTCGAGGAGCGGGCCGCGACGCTGGCCGCGCGCCGCGATGACCGCACCGCGTTCGGGATGCTGCGCGACCGGTTCGTCGCCGCCCCGGCCCTGCTCGATGCGGGCGAAGACGGCATCCACGAGTACTACGCGCTGATCGACGAGTTCGACGCCGCCATCGACGCCGCCGTCGACAACTCCTTCCTGGTGGGCGCCCTGGTCACCGTGCGCACCCACCTGGCCCGCATCCGCCGGGTGGCCAGGGGAAACCCGGTGCGGCTGCGGGCCGCCGCGGCCGAACACCTGTTGATCCTCGACGCGATCATCCACGGCGACGCTGCGCTCGCCGCGCACGCCACCCACGTGCACCTGCATCTCAGCCTCGCGAGTGTGCTCGCGGTGCTCGAGGCCACCGAAACGACCTCCTGACCTCCCCGATTCGAAAGGACCACCCTCGTGCAGACAACCTCCGTGCGCGTGCACCCCAGCGAGAACAGCCCCGCCAAGACCGACCAGCTGGCCTGGAAGATCGCCGCCTGCGCGGCAGACCCGGTCCCGGTCGACGACGATGTCACCGAGATGATCATCAACCGGGTGATCGACAACGCCGCCGTCGCCGCGGCCTCGCTGACCCGTGCCGCCGTCGCCGCCGCCCGGTCGCAGGCGCTGGCGCATCCCCGGTCGACCGGCGGCGACGGCGCCACGGTGTTCGGCCCGTCCGACACCGAGAGGGTCTCGCCGGAGTGGGCGGCCTGGGCCAACGGGGTGGCCGTGCGGGAACTGGACTACCACGACACCTTCCTCGCCGCCGAGTACTCGCACCCCGGCGACAACATCCCGCCGCTCATCGCCGTCGCCCAGCACCTGGCCGCCCGCCGCGGCCTCACCGGAGGCGACCTGGTGCGCGGCATCGCGACGGGCTACGAGGTGCAGATCGACCTGGCCCGCTCGATCAGCCTGCACAAGCACAAGATCGACCACGTCGCCCACCTGGGCCCGTCGGCCGCGGCCGGCCTCGGCACCCTGCTGGGCCTGGACCCCGACACGATCTTCCAGGCCGTCGGCCAGGCCCTGCACACCACCACGGCCACCCGGCAGTCCCGCAAGGGCGAAATCTCCTCCTGGAAGGCATACGCTCCCGCGTTCGCCGGCAAGATGGCCGTCGAGGCCGTCGACCGGGCCATGCGCGGCCAGACCAGCCCCACCCCGATCTACGAGGGTGAGGACGGCGTGATCGCCTGGCTGCTCGACGGACCGGATGCCGCTTACGACGTAGCCCTGCCGGCCGCGGGTGAGCCCAAACGGGCGATCCTGGACAGCTTCACCAAGGAGCACTCCGCGGAGTACCAGGCCCAGGCGCTCATCGACCTGGCCCGGAAGCTGCACCGCGAGCACCCCGAAATCCTGGTGCCCGGCGCGGTGGCGAGCATCGTCATCCACACCTCACACCACACCCACAACGTGATCGGCTCCGGAGCCAACGACCCACAGAAGTACGACCCGCTGGCCAGCCGGGAAACCCTGGACCACTCGGTGCCGTACATCTTCACCGTCGCGCTCCAGGACGGCTCCTGGCATCACGAGGACTCCTACCGGCCCGAGCGCGCCGGCCGGGCCGACACCGTGGCCCTGTGGAACACGGTCAGCACGAGCGAAGATGCCGAGTGGACCCGCCGGTACCACTCCAGCGACCCCGCCGAGAAGGCGTTCGGCGGCCGTGTCGAGATCCTGCTGGCCGACGGCAGCCGTCTGGTCGACGAGCTGGCCGTCGCGGATGCGCATCCGCTCGGCGCCCGCCCGTTCGTGCGCGCCGACTACGTCGCCAAGTTCCGGCTGCTCGCCGCGAACGCCCTGGAGCCGGCCGAGATCGAGCGGTTCCTGGACCTCGCCCAGCGGCTGCCGGAGCTGACCGCTGCCGAACTCGGCGGCCTCACCCTGGTGGCCCGCCCCGGCCTCCTCGAACCGCTGCCCAGCCTGAACGGAATCTTCTGATGCTCTACTCCGGACTCACCCCCGCCGCCAAGCGCGCGCAACTCCGCGCCGACCTCGCCGGCGGCGAGCTGCTGCGTTTCCCCGGCGCGTTCAACCCGCTCAGCGCCAAACTGATCCAGGCCAAGGGATTCGAGGGCGTCTACATCTCCGGTGCCGTGCTCGCCGCCGACCTCGGTCTGCCCGACATCGGTTTGACCACTCTCACCGAGGTCGCCGGCCGCAGTCAGCAGATCTCCCGGATGACCGACCTGCCCACCCTCGTCGACGCCGACACCGGCTTCGGCGAGCCGATGAATGTGGCCCGCACCGTGCAGACCCTCGAGGATGCCGGCGTGGCCGGCCTGCACATCGAGGACCAGGTCAACCCCAAACGCTGCGGGCACCTGGACGGCAAGCAGGTCGTCGACACCGACACGGCCCTCAAGCGCATCCGCGCGGCCGTCGACGCCCGGCGGGATGCGAACCTGCTCGTGATGGCGCGCACCGACATCCGCGCCGTCGACGGGCTGGCCGCAGCGATCGACCGGGCCAAGGCGCTGGTGGATGCCGGCGCCGACGCGATCTTCCCCGAGGCCATGGGCACCCTGGCCGAATTCGAAGCCATCCGGGCGGCGGTGGACGTGCCGATCCTGGCCAATATGACCGAGTTCGGCAAGAGCGAACTCTTCAGGGTCGACCAGCTCGCCGACGTGGGCATCAACCTGGTGATCTTCCCGGTGTCGCTGCTGCGCCTGGCGATGGGCGCAGCCGTTGCGGGCCTGGACACCATCCTCGCCGAGGGCTCGTTGACCAGCCGGCTGCCGGACATGCAAACCCGCGCCGAGCTCTACCGGCTGCTGGACTACGAGGCTTACAATCGCTTCGATTCGGGGATTTTCAACTTCACTCTGAGCGGTCACGACGGCTAGCCCAGCACCACAACGGCACCACGAAGCAGTACCAGCACGGCCAAGTACCTCAGGACGCAAAGGAGCGAAATGACTATCAACCAGCCCACCCACACGGCCCCGGTACAACAGCCGGTCGTGCCGGAGATCCACCGCGGCCTGGCCGGGGTGGTGGCCGATACGACGGCGGTGTCCAGGGTCAACCCCGACTCCAACTCGCTGCTCTACCGCGGCTACCCGGTGCAGGAACTGGCCGCGCAGAAGAGCTTCGAAGAGGTCGCCTACCTGCTCTGGCACGGCGAGCTGCCGGACGATGTGCAACTGGCCGCATTCGAGGTCGCCGAGCGGTCACTCCGGCGCCTGGATCACTCGGTGCGCCGGGTGATCGACGAGATCCCCACCTCCGCCGATCCGATGGACGTGGTGCGCACCGCCGTGAGCGTGATCGGCGCCAACGACCTGAGCACCCCGGACTCGTCGGTGGAGGCCAACCTGGCCAAGTCGTTGCGCCTGTTCGCGCAGCTGCCGGCGATCGTCTCGTACGATCAGCGCCGCCGGCACGGCCTCGACCTCGTCGAACCCCGCGACGACCTCGGTTATTCGGCGAACTTCCTCTACATGACTTTCGGCGAGGTGCAGGAGGTCGAGGTCGTCGAAGCCTTCGACGTGTCGATGATCATGTACGCCGAGCACTCCTTCAACGCGTCCACGTTCACGGCCCGGGTGATCACCTCCACCCTCTCCGACCTCTACTCCGCCGTGACCGGGGCGATTGGGGCGCTCAAGGGCCCGTTGCACGGCGGCGCGAACGAGGCCGTGATGCACATCTTCAGCGAGATCGGCCTGGGCGACGGGTCGGCGGAGCGCGCCGAACTCTGGCTGGAGGACACCCTCGCGCATAAGCGCAAGGTGATGGGCTTCGGCCACCGGGTGTACAAACACGGCGACTCCAGGGTGCCCACCATGCACGCGGCGCTGCTCACCCTGATCGACCACTTCGACCGGCCCGACCTGCTCGACCTCTACGAATCGCTCGCCGACGGCATGAAGACCCGCACCGGCATCCTGCCCAACCTGGACTACCCGGCCGGCCCGGCGTACCACCTGATGGGTTTCGACACCGCCAGCTTCACGCCGATCTTCGTCGCCGCCCGGGTGACCGGCTGGACCGCGCACATCATGGAACAACTGGCCGCGAACGCGCTGATCCGGCCGCTGTCGTTCTACAACGGCACGCCGGAACGCCACGTTCCGCCGGCGGCCGACGGCGACGTGCTCTGACGCCGCGCGAGCCGCTCCATACTGGAGTCATGACTGTACTGATAGCCGGATGCGGCGACCTCGGCACCGAGGTGGGCCTCCGCCTGGTCGCCCTCGGCCAACGAGTGGTGGGAGTGCGCCGCCAGGCCGGGGTGCTCCCGGTCGCCCTCAACGGGCAGTCCGTCGACCTGAGCCGCGAGCGGCCCGAGGTGCCGGCGGACACCGAGATCGTGATCGTGACCGTCGCCGCGGGCAACCCAGACCCCGCGGTGTACCGGGCCGCGTATGTGACCGGCCTGGCCAACCTCCTCGACGCCCTCGACGCGACCGGGGTCACCCCGCGCCGGTTCCTGCTGGTGTCCTCCACCGCGGTGTACGACGTGAACGACGGCAGCACTGTCGACGAGGAGACCCCGGCGGCCCCGGGACCGGGCACCGACTCGATCCTGCTCGAGGCCGAGCAGCTGCTGCGCAGCCGGATCCCGGCCGCCGTCGTGCTGCGCCTGGGCGGCATTTACGGCCCCGGCCGGGAGCGCCTGATCAGGCAGGTCCGCGAGGGGCGGGCGACGATTGCCGCGCGCGGCCGTCTCAGTAACCGGATCCACCGCGACGACGCCGCGGCCATGATCGTGCACCTGGTCTGTCGGGACACGGCGCCCGACCCGCTCTACCTCGGCGTCGACTCGACGCCGGTGCCCGCCACCGAGGTGCTGGATTTCCTCGCCGACGAACTCGGCCTGCCCCACCCGGAGATCGTCGAGACCGGCGGCCGCCGCGGCGGCGACAAACGCGTGAGCAACCGTCGAATCCTCGAGACCGGGTTCAGCTTCACCTATCCGAGCTACCGGGAGGGTTACCGGGCCGTGCTGGCCGGCCAGGCGGTTCGGCACCCGTAAGCCCCACACCGGTCAGGGGGCTGGTGCAGCGCAGCCGGGCGGGCCCGAGCCGCAGCATCCCGTCGGTCAGCGGTTCGCAGCGCATGCCGCCGCGGCCCCGCAGGGCCCGGTGCGCGCCGGGAGCCAGCACCACGTCCATCCAGGCGCACGGGTTCGCCGGCCGGTTGACCAGGAACTCGACCGGGCCGTCGCCGGTGTCGAGCGAGAACGTGGCGCCGCGCAGAGAGTCGATATCCACCCCGCGCAGCAGGACGTTGCGCCGGGTGGCGGCCGGGTCCAGAGTGCGCGGCAGGCCGAGGTCATCCGCCACCTGCGCCAGAACGTCGGCGTTCATCACGGTGACCGACGCGTGTACGTGCGCCGGTTTGGCGAAGTGCCGGTCGCCCACGATGCCCAGGCCCGCCCGCAGGCGGACGCTGGGGTGGCTCTCCGCGCCGACCATCGGCAGCGGCCCGTCGGCCGGGCGCCCCTCGTAGCGGTGCACGGGGGAGGCCAGGAGCAGCACGATCTCCACCTCGGCGCTGTGCGGCAGAAGGCTCACAAGACGGTTACGGCGCCATCCCGGACTCGACCGGCACGAATTCCACGTTGTTGGTGGGGTGCACGGTCTTCGCCGGCGCGCGGGAAAAGCCCTTGGCATCCAGGCGGTTCTCGGCGCGGAAGGTAGCCAGCGCCGTGTCGTACAGGTCGTTCAGCCGAGCGCCGGTGTACTCGCCGGTCGTGCCGTCGGTAAAGAGAATCGCGATGGGGGTCTTGCTGGGGAAGTGGCGGTTCATGCGGATGAAACCGTGGGCGTCCTGGTGCAGTGTGATCATGGGTCAATTCTCCTGTAACCGGGGCGCCGCCGCGGAACCGGGCCCTTCGGCCGCGCACTGCGGCCGCCCGAGGTTCTACCATTGACAAATGCAACCCGACCAGCAGCAAACCGCGCCCCCCGCCACCATCGACCCGCCGCGCGAGGTGCTGGAGTGGACCGACTTCGCCGACGCCTCCAGGTCGCTGGCCTCGACGGTGCTGGCCAGCGGCTTCCAGCCCGATGTCGTGATCGCCATCGCCCGCGGCGGACTGCTGCTCGCCGGAGCCATCTCCTACGCCCTCGGCACCAAGAACTGCGGCTCCATCAACGTCGAGTTCTACAGCGGCATCGACGAGCGCCTGCCCGAGCCCGTGCTGTCCGGCCCGATGCTCGACGCCCCGGCCCTCGCGGGCCTGCGGGTGCTGCTGGTCGACGACGTCTCCGACTCCGGCCACACCCTCGCCCTCGTGGTCGGCATCCTCAAGGAATCGGCCGGTGAGGTGCGCTCCGCCACCCTGTACACCAAGCCGCGCACCGTGCACGTGCCCGACTTCACCTGGCGCGAGACCGACGGCTGGATCGTCTTCCCCTGGTCGTCGCTCCCGCCCGTCACGGCCACCCCGCTCACCTCGGTGGTCGACGCATGAGCATCCACCTCGTCGGCGGCGGCTGGGCCCCCGAAAACGACACCGAGAACGACGCGGCGGTCTTCGGGCCGTTCCTGGCCGAGGCCGCCCTGCGGGCCACCGCCGCCGGCCGCACCGACCCGCGGATCGCGATCATCGTGGTACGGAACGGCGACGGCGACGACCACGCCGCCAAACTCGTCGCCGCGCTCGAAGCAGCCGGCCCGCTTGACCCCGTCATCACGTCGCTGGCCCTCGATGGCCTGGCGACCCTGCTGGCGGTGGCGGATGCCGACGGCATCGTCATCGGCGGCGGCCTCACCCCCGCCTATCTCACGGCCGTCGCGCCCATCGCCGGTGAGATCCGCCGCCAGGTGGCCGCCGGCATCCCGTACCTGGGCTACTCCGCCGGCGCGATGATCGCGGCCGAGCGAGCCCTGCTCGGCGGCTGGCGCATCGGCGGCGTGCCGGTGAGCCCGCAGGAAGCCTCGGAAGACCTCGACGAGATCACCATCGAGAACGGCATCGGCCTGCTCGACGTGACCGTCGACGTGCACGTCGCCCAGTGGGGCACCCTGAGCCGCATGGTCGCCGCCACCGAGGCCGGACTCATCCGCGGCGGCCTCGCCGTGGACGAGGGCACCGTGCTGATCGTGGGCCAGGGCACCCTCGGCGTGGCCGGCGCCGGCAGTGTCTGGACCGTCAGCGAATCCGAGGGCGGGGTGCTGGTGAGCACCTTCGGCGCCTAGCGGATGGCAGAACCCGCGCTGATCGCGGCGCCGATCGACCCCGGTTGGGCGCGCGCCTTCGGCGTCCCCGGCGCGGGGGATGCGCCGGTCGATGTGAACACCGTGGACCCGTTCGCGGCCCCGCTCGCCTTCGCGCGGGCCGACGCCGCGGCCGGCGAACGGGTGCTGCCCGCGCCGGAGCACATCCTGCGGGCCTTCCGGCAGCCGTTCGCCGACGTGCGGGTACTCATCGTGGGCCAGGACCCGTACCCGACCCCAGGGCATCCGGTGGGCCTGGCCTTCTCGGTGGCCGCTGAGGTGCGCCCGGTGCCGCGGAGCCTGGGCAACATCTTCACCGAGCTGCACGACGACCTCGCTCTGCCGACCCCGGCCACCGGCGACCTCACCCCCTGGACCCGGCATGGCGTGCTGCTGCTCAACCGGGTGCTCACGGTGCGGGCCGGCGCCGCGGGCTCGCACCGGCGACACGGCTGGGAGGCCGTGACCGAGCAGGCCATCCGGGCGCTGGCCGCCCGCGGCACGCCGCTGGTCGCCATCCTCTGGGGCAAGGACGCCGAAAACCTCGCCCCGCTACTGGGAGACACCCCCACCATCGTCTCCGCGCATCCGAGCCCGCTGTCGGCCCGACGTGGATTCACCGGATCGCGCCCGTTCAGCCGGGCGAACGCGCTGCTGGCCGCGCAGGGCGCCGCGCCCATCGACTGGTCGCTGACGGTAGCCTGAACAGCATGTGGAGAGGACCCGTCCGGTGTTAGAAGAGGAATACCAGCCCCGTCGGCGGCTGCCGCGTCACCTGTCTCCGGCGCCGGCGCCCGAGGCGCCGTTCGAGTACGCGCTGCGCGACGCGGTGGAGACCGACCTGCCCCATATTCAGGAGATCTACAACTATTACGTCGCGAACAGCACCGTCACCTTCGACGAGGATGCAATGACGCTTGCCGAATGGCGCGACAAGTTCCACTACCTGGCCAAGCTCGGCATGCCGTTCATCGTCGCCGAGTCCCCTGCCGGCCAGCTGCTCGGTTACGCCCTGGTGAGCCCGTGGAAGCAGAAGAAGGCTTACAGGTTCACCGTCGAGAACTCCATCTACCTCGGTGCCGCCTCCACCGGCAAGGGGCTGGGCCGGGTTCTGCTGGCCGAACTCATCGAGCGGTCCAGGGCCGCCGGCCTCAAGGAGATCATCGCCGTGATCGCCGACCAGGGCGCCGACGCCTCGATCAAGCTGCACCAGGACTTCGGTTTTGAGGAGATCGGCCGGATGGGCAAGGTCGGCTTCAAGTTCGAGCGTTGGCTGGGCACCGTGCTGCTTCAGAAGAGCCTGAAGTAGCGGCAGCCGGCAACTCAGCGGCGCGACAACCGCCCGGTCACCGTCACCACGGCGCGCCGGGGTGCCGTTCCGGCCAGCCAGGCGACGACCCGGTTCTGGCCGCCGACGACGGTGTGCGGGGGAGTCGTGGCCGCGTCGAGAGCGGCGAAGGCCGTGTGCATCACCTCGTCGACGCTCATCAGACGCCGCGGCCCGTCCGGTGACCGCCGGGCGACGGCGTAGAACTCGGTCTCGGTGGGGCCGGGGCACACCGCGGTGACCTTGAGGCCGGTGGCCCGTGTCTCGTACCAGAGCGCCTCGGTGAGGCTGAGCACGTAGGCCTTGGCGGCGGCGTACACGGCCAGCCGCGGCACCGGCTGGAACGCCGCGGTGCTGGCCAGGTTCACCAGTGCGGCCCCGTGCGGATGGGCGAGGGCTGCGGCCTGCAGACCGGGCAGGAGGGCGTGGGTGAGCTCCGTCAGCGCCGCCACATTCACGGCGACCTGGTCGTGCACCCGGCCGGCCGGCGCATCCACCAGGGCGCCGAAATGGCCGAAGCCGGCGTTGTTGACCAGGGTGGCCACCCGGATGTCGCGTTCGGTCAGGTCCCGCACCAGCTCGGGTACGGCGCCGGGTTCGGCGAGGTCGAGCGGAATCACCGTCGACACGGTGCCGTATTTCTCGGCCAGGTCCACCGCGAGGGCCTCCAGGCGGTCGAGCCGCCGGGCGGTGAGCACCAGGTCGGCGCCGCGGCGGGCGAGCTCGTGCGCGAAGCCCACCCCCAGCCCGCTGGACGCGCCGGTGACCAGGGCGGTCGTGCCCATCGGGTTGTACAGCGCGGCAGTCTTGGTGCGGGTCATCCTCCGAGGCTACCCTCGCCGGGGTTTCCGGCGCCAGCATGGCTAGGCTCGGGGGATGGCCGACCTCTTCGAACTGACCGCCCTCGACCAGTGGCGGTCGCTGCAGCGGGGCGAGATCAGCCCCACCGACCTCACCGAGCACTACCTGGCCCGCATCGAGCGGCTGAACCCCGGGCTCGGCGCTTTTGTCACCGTGACCGCCGAGGCCGCCCTGGCCAGGGCCCGGTTCGTGGAGAACGAGGTTCCCCGCACCGCACCGCTATGGGGCCTGCCCTTCGGCGACAAAGATCTGCAGCTGCGCGCCGGCGTGCCCGCGCGCCTGGGCTCCCGGCTGATGCGGGACAACGTGCCCGAAACCAGCGACCTGCTCGTGCAGACCCTCGACACCGCCGGTGGAATCAGCCTGGGCAAGACCAACACGCCCGAGTTCGGCCTGCCCTCCTACACCGAGAGCCTGGCTGCCCCGCCGGCCCGCAACCCCTGGAACCCCGCTTTCGGCGCCGGCGGATCCAGCGGCGGCGCCGCGGTGGCCGTGGCCGCCCGGATGCTGCCGTTCGCACCCGGCAGTGACGGCGGCGGCTCGGTGCGGATCCCCGCCGCCGCCTGCGGCCTCGTCGGCCTGAAGCCGTCCCGGGGCCGAATTCCGGCGGCGAGCGGCCTCGACGTGCCCGGCGGACTGCCGGTGGCCGGCCCGCTGGCCCGCACCGTGGCGGATGCGGCCCTGCTGCTGGACGCCATGATCGCGCCGGGCGGCGGCCGGCCGGAGCATCCGTTCTCGGTGCGGGCGCCCGGGGGAGACGAGCAGCTGCTCGGCGCCGCCATCCGCGGTGAGGGCCGGTACCAGCTGGGCGTGATGACCACCTCGGCCTGGGACGACGCCTACGAGATCAGCCTGGCTCCGGAGGCCCTGGCCGCGCTCACCTCGGCCGTGGACGGCTTCGCGGCGATGGGGCACGGCATCGAACAAACCGCCCTCACGGCAGACCCGAGCTACGCGCCGGCCTTCCGGGCGCTGTGGCAGCTCAGCGCGGCCCGGATCCCCGCCGAAACCCCGGAGCAGGAGGCCCTGCTCGAACCCCTCACCCGGTGGCTGATGCACCGCGGCCGTTCGCTGACCGGCAGCGCCGTGGCCGAGGCGCTGAGCACCCTGGCCGCCTACGAGCGCTCGTTCATCCGTCAGCTGGCCCGCTTCGACGCCGTGCTCACGCCCGCGCTGGCGCTGACCCCGCGACCTGTGGGCTGGTACGACGCCACGGATGGCGAACGCAACTTCGCCCAGCAGGTGCAGTACACGCCGTTCACCTCGATGGTGAATGTCTGCGGCCTGCCGGCCATCACCCTGCCCGTCGCGCAGACCGCCGACGGGCTGCCGATGGGTGTTCAACTGATCGGCCGGCCGGGCGGCGAGGCCACCCTGCTGGCGCTCGGGGCGCAACTGGAGCGCAGGCTCCGCTGGCAGGACCGGGTGCCGGCCGGCCTGTGACCGGCGTGTCTTGTTTTGAGTGATTCAAAACAACTGCTAGCGTGAGGGCATGCACAGACACGGAATGGACGACCAGGCGATACCAGCCGCCCTCGACCACGCCGCCGACCATGCCGCCGAGATTCGCGCTGCGGGACTGAAGGTCACCGCACCCCGGCTGGCCGTGCTTGGCGGGCTCGCCGCGTCTCCGCACGCCACCGCCGACCAGCTCTTCGAGGCCGTCAGCCGGCAACTGCCCGGCACCTCCCTGCAGGCGGTCTACGGTGTGCTCGGCGCCTTCAACACCGCCGGTCTGGTGCGCCGCATCGAACCGGCCGGCTCCGCCGCGCTGTTCGAGCGCCGGGTGGGCGACAACCACCACCACATCGTCTGCACGAACTGCCACAGCGTTCGCGACGTGGAGTGCGTGACCGGCGAAGCTCCCTGCCTGACCCCGTCTGACACCGCCGGCTTCGTCGTGCAGACCGCCGAGGTCACCTTCTGGGGTCTCTGCCCGGACTGCCAGACCGGCACGACGCTCCCCTCGACATCCACCGACTTCTAAACGACGCGAACGACCAGCACATGACACGAAGGAGCACCATGACAACACTGCCCCCCACCACCACCCAGACCGGAACCCCGGTTCCCAGCGACGAGCACTCCCTCACCGCCGGCGCCGACGGCGTCACCGCCCTGCACGACCGCTACCTGGTCGAGAAGCTCGCGCAGTTCAACCGCGAGCGCATCCCGGAGCGCATCGTGCACGCCAAGGGCGGCGGAGCGCACGGCGTTTTCGAAGTCACCGGTGACGTGTCCGCATACACCCGCGCGGCGCTGTTCCAGCCCGGCGCGCGCACCGACACCCTGCAGCGCTTCTCCAGCGTCGCCGGCGAGCAGGGCAGCCCGGACACCTGGCGCGACGTGCGCGGCTTCTCGGTGAAGTTCTACACCCAGGAGGGCAACTACGACATCGTCGGAAACAACACCCCGGTGTTCTTCATCCGCGACGGCATCAAGTTCCCCGACTTCATCCACTCGCAGAAGCGCCTGCCCGGCTCCGGCCTCCGCGACGCCGACATGCAGTGGGACTTCTGGACCCTCTCGCCCGAGTCCGCCCACCAGGTGACCTACCTGATGGGCGACCGCGGCCTGCCGCGGTCCTGGCGCACCATGCCCGGCTTCGGCTCGCACACCTACCAGTGGATCAACGCCGCCGGTGAGCGCTTCTGGGTGAAGTACCACTTCACCTCCAACCAGGGCAACATCGAGATGGAAGGCGCAGAAGCCGAGCTCATCGCCGGCGCCGACGCCGATTACTACCGGCGCGACCTCTACGAAGCCATCGACGCCGGCGACTTCCCGTCCTGGGACGTGCACGTGCAGGTCATGCCCTACGAAGAGGGCAAGACCTACAGGTTCAACCCGTTCGACCTCACCAAGGTCTGGCCGCACGCGGACTTCCCGCTCATCAAGGTGGGCACGCACACCCTCAACCGCAACCCGGGCAACTTCTTCGCCGAGATCGAACAGGCCGCGTTCTCGCCGGCCAACTTCGTGCCCGGCATCGCCGCCAGCCCCGACAAGATGCTGATGGCTCGTATCTTCTCCTACCCGGATGCCCAGCGCTACCGCGTGGGCACCAACTACAACCAGCTGCCGGTGAACGCGCCCCAGGCCCCGGTGCACAACTACTCGCAGGATGGCGCCGCCCGGTACCACTTCAACGACGCCAGCGCCCCGGTCTACGCGCCCAACTCGCTCGGCGGCCCCGTCGCCGATCCGGCCCTCGCGGGCGACGGCAGCTGGGAGTTCGACGGTGCGCTGGTGCGCAGCGCCGCCACCCTCCGATCCGAGGACGACGACTTCGGCCAGGCCGGCACCCTCTACCGCGACGTCTTCGACGACGCGGCCAAGGCCCGGTTCCTGGAGACCATCACCGGTGCCGTCGGTGGCGTCACCCGCCCCGAGGTCAAGGAACGCGCCATCCAGTACTGGACGAACGTGGACACCACCCTCGGCGCGAGCCTCCGGCTGAACCTGGCCACCGACGCTGCGGCCGGCTCGGCCAACGTGGCCGCTGAGCCCGTCGGCGTCGGCGAGTAACACCCGCACCACCTCACTCGCGCGGCCGGCCCAGCCGGCCGGCCGCGCGATCACACACCACCACCAGCACGCGTCCAATGAAGCTCTGCGTCGAAACCAGCCCCACCCGACAGGAGCATCATGAATTCCTACATCAGCATCGCCGGCCCCCGCACCGATCGTTCAGCCGAGCCGGCCGGCTACGTGAGCAGCGGACAGCCCGCCGCGATCCCCACCGGCTACGTCAGCCCGGCCACGCGGCGCGGCGCGGGCAGCTACGTCGCCAGCGAGTGGGTCACCGCCGCGTAACGACCCACCTCGGAACCGTTCACCGGAAATCGCTAGGTGAAACATAGGTAAGGCATGCCATACTTAGGCCATGCTTACCTCGACAGTCGCTCCCGCGCCGGCCGCCGCACGCGTGCGGGCACCGCGCCCCAGCTACCGCCCGTTCGCCGTCTCGGTGGCCCGCGTGCAACGTCTGTCGACAAATTTCACCCGGGTGACCTTCACCGGCCCCGACCTGCACGAATTCGGCACCGCCGGCCTCGATCAGCGCATCAAGCTCGTCCTCCCGCTGCCCGGCGTCGGGGTCTCGTCCTTCCCGCAGAGCGACTCCTGGTACGAGACCTGGCGCGACCTGCCCGCGGAGCGCCGGAACCCCCTGCGCACCTACACCGTGCGGCACGCCCGCCCCGAGCACCGCGAGGTGGACATCGACTTCGTCACCCACGGCGACGCCGGCCCCGCATCGCGCTGGGTGCGCGCCGCGATCGTCGGCGACGAGGTCGCCATCGTGGGACCTGTCGCCGACGGCGACAACCCGATCGTGGGCATCGAGTGGGCCCCGGGCAACGCCAACACCGTGCTCATCGCCGGCGACGAGACCGCCGCTCCGGCGATCTGCGCCATCCTCTCGGCCCTGCCGCGCACCGCTCGGGGCTGCGCCTACATCGAGGTGCCCGAAGACGGCGACGCGCACGAGACCAACGCTCCCGACGGGGTCACCGTGACCTGGCTGGCCCGCAACGGCGCCGCCCACGGTTCCGCGCTCGAATCCGCCGTTCGGGGCTGGACGGCCCGCTTCCTGACCGCACACCACAGCGGTACCGAGCTGCCCGACATCGACATCGACGAGAGCATCCTCTGGGAGGTGCCGGACGGATCGGCTCTCGACGGCGAGCTCTACGCCTGGCTGGCCGGTGAAGCCGGTGTGATCAAGCGGCTGCGCCGCTTCCTCGTCTCCGAGGTCGGCATCAACCGTCGCCAGGTGGCCTTCATGGGGTACTGGCGTGACGGGCGCGCGGAGCACGCGTAGCCGCACGCTTCTGGCGTAGGTAGCCGCCTTTCTCCAGGCCCGCCTCGATCTCGAACCGGTTCTTCAACGGGTCCCGCCCGGCGAGCAGATACAGCAGCGGAAAAAGCATGCCGTAACGCTGCCACTGCACTTTGTGCACGGCCTCGTGCTCGAGCACATCTGCCGTCACGTTCTGGTTGGTGAGGTAGACGGCGCCCACGCAGGAGCCGCCGCGGCCGAACGACCAGGCGGGCAGCCCGCGGAACACGAACAGGCCGTTCCGGTGTTCGACGCGGCCGGTGCTCCAGATCGCACCCCAGACCAGGCCGACCGCGGTGGCGTACAGATACCCGGCCCGGCTGAGCGGGGAATCGAGCAGAAGCCGTCGCATCAGAGGCTCCGGTCGCTGCTGGCCGGCGGCCGGCCGTAGGCCTCGAGCAGCCGCAGCCAGACCTCGCTGAGGGTGGGGTAACTGGGCACAGCGTGCCAAAGCCGGCTGATCGGTACCTCGCCGACCACGGCGATGGTGGCCGCGTGCAGCAGCTCGCCGACACCGGCGCCCACGAAGGTGACACCCAGCAGCACCTCGGTGTCGAGGTCGACGATGGCGCGGGCCTGCCCGCTGTAGCCGTCGGCCAGCACGCTGGCGCCGGCGACCCCGGCCAGGTCGTAGTCGAGCACCCGAATGCGGTAGCCGGCCTGCTCGGCCGCGGCGGCGGTCAGCCCGACCGAGGCCACCTCGGGGTCGGTGAAGGTGACTTGCGGCACGGCGGCGTGATCGGCCGTGGCCACGTGGGTGCCCCATGGGGCGTCGTCGACCACCGTGCCCCTGGCGCGGGCGACGATGACGTCGCCGGCCGCACGGGCCTGGTACTTGCCCTGGTGGGTGAGCAGCGCCCGGTGGTTCACGTCGCCGGTGGCGTAGAGCCAGTCGCCGGCCAGGGCGGCGGAGTCGCCGGTGACCAGCAGGGTGTCGTCCACGTCGACCCAGTCGCCCGGGGTGAGGCCCACGTTCTCGAGGCCGAGGTCCTGGCTGCGCGGCGCCCGGCCGGTGGCCACGAGCACCTCGTCGGCCGTGATGGTGCGGCCGTCGGCGAGCACCAGGGCCACCTGGCCGGTATCGATGCGGCGGGCGGCGGTGGGGCTGGCGCCGGTGAGCACCTGGACACCCGAGTCGGCGAGGGCGGCGGCCACCAGCTCGCCGGCGAACGGTTCCTGGTCCCGCAGCAGGGAGCTGCGCACGAGCAGGGTCACCTCGGCGCCAAGCGACCGGTACGCGGCGGCCATCTCCACGGCGACGACACCACCGCCGATGATGGCGAGATGGCCGGGCAGGTTCGTCACCGAGGTGGCGTCCCGGCTGGTCCACGGTGACACGTCGGAGAGGCCGTCGATGTCGGGCAACAGGGCGCTGGACCCGGTGCTGAGGACCACGGCGTGCCTGGCAGTGACGACCACCGGCCCATCCGTCGTCTGCACGGTGACCTCGCGCACGCCGCTGAGCCTGGCGTGGCCGCGCAGCAGGTCGATGCCCGCGGAGGCCAGCCAGTCGGCCTGGCTGTCGTCGTTCCAGTCGTGCGTGAAGGTGGTGCGGCGCCCCAGCACGGCAGCCACGTCGAGCTGCCCGGTGACCGCCTCGGCCGCGCCGGCCACCCGGCGGGCCGCGGCGAGGGCGGCGCCGCTGCGCAGCAGCACCTTGGAGGGCATGCAGGCCCAGTATGAGCACTCGCCGCCGACGAGTTCGGCCTCCACGATGAGGGTGCGGAGGCCCCCCTGCACGGTGCGGTCGGCCACGTTCTCGCCCACGGCGCCGGCACCGATCACGATGACGTCATAGCTACGGGTGGCGGGCATCGCTGCAGAGTCGGTCATCGTCGCAGCCTACCGACCGTTCCCGGGAGGAATCCAGAGTTCGCCAGACTAGCGTCCCTGGAACGCAGCGGTCTGGCGCGAGAGGAACGCCTCCATGCCGATGCGGGCATCCGTCGACCCGGCCAGGCGCGCCAGGGCGGGCTGCAGCTCGGCCTCGGCCGCTGCGGGACCGTCACGGAGCGCCGTGCGGGCGCTGGCGAGGGTGGCCTGCACGGCCAGCGGCGCCTGCGCGGCGATGCGCTCGGCGAGCTCGATGGCCCGGTGCAGCTCGCGACCGTTCGGCACGATCTGCTGCACGAGGCCCATCCGGTGCGCCTCCCTGACGTCGAACATGTCCCCGGTGAGCAGCCAGCGCATGGCATTGCCCCAGCCGGCGGCGCGCGGGAACCGGATCGTGGCGCCGCCGAACGGCAGAATGCCCCGGCTCACCTCGATCTGGCCGAACCGGGTGGACTCGGCGGCGACGACGATGTCGCTGGCCAGCATCAGCTCGATGCCCAGGGTGAGGCAGGTGCCCTGCACGGCGATCACCACGGGCTTGGTCAGCGCGGTGCCGTCGACCTGCCAGGGGTTGATGCCGCCCGCAGGAACGATGTCGATACCGTCGGGGCCGAGCCGCGGGCCCACATCGGCCAGGTCGAGCCCGGCGGTGAAGTGCTCGCCGAGAGCGTGCACCACACCCACGCGCAGTTCCGGGTCACGCTCCAATTCCCCGTAGGCCAGCGCGAGCTGCTGCAACATGGCGAAGTCAGCCGCATTGCGCTTCTCGGGCCGGTTCAGCCCGATCAGCAGCAGGTGCCCGCGCCGCTCGGTCACGACTCTCAAGTCCTCCGTGGTCATGGTTGATCTCCTTCGATCAGGCAAGCGAAAAGGTCGTCAGCGGGTGATCGCGCTGATGATGCGCAGGATGCTGGGCAGGTCGTCGTTGGCAGCCTCGGGGGAGGACGGCGCGAAGCCGGCGATGGTGGCGCCGGCCAGCGGGAATTCGGCGCGGAGCGCCGTGATCGCGGCGGTGAGGCCCTCCACGGCCAGACCGAACGGGTAGATGTTCGACAGGCCGACGATCGTGGCAGGATCGAGCACGTCGAGGTCGATGTGCACATACACGTGCGCGGCGCCCGTGCGCTTGACCGCGGCCACGACCGCCGCCGGGGTGCCGAAATCCTCCACCGGCACCAGCGGGATGCCCTGCTCCGTGATGTAGACATCTTCGGCCGGGTCGATGTCGCGCACGCCGGCCAGCACCACCCGGTCCGGGCTGAGCCGGGCATCGGCGTCGAGCGCGAGACCGTCGACGCCGTCACCGAGGATGGCGCGCAGCACCATGCCACCGAAGCCACCGGACTGCGAGGATTCGCTGGTGTGCAGGTCGGGGTGGGCATCGAACCAGACCAGCGCGATGTCGTCGGGGTGCCGGCGGGAGGCGTGCTCGACGGCGCCGAAGGACACCCCGCAGTCGCCGCCGATCGTGAGCACCGGCTCCGAACCGGCTCGGAGCACGGCCAACTGCCGGTCACGCACCGTCAGCAGCGCCGAGAACCGGTGGATGCCGGTGTCCAGGGCATCGCCCGCTTCGGCGGGCACGTCGACGGGAAAGGTGACCGAGGAGGGCAGGTCGCCCTGGATCGCCTCCGCCCCGTCGACCAGGCGCATCGCGCGCGGAGAAACCGAACCTTGCCACTGCGGCACGACCACGTAGTTGGGGGACACCACCCCAGTATGCCCCTCGGCCCCGGCCGGGCGCATCTGCCAGTTCGGGGGCGTCGGCCTAGACCGCCTGCGGCATGTCCCGGTAACGGATGGCCGCGCTCACCGCCTCGCGCAGCTCGAATTCGTCCATCCGCGGGCCGTAGCCCGGGGTGTCGCGCTGGATCCGCCAGCCCTCGTTCAGCGGGCCGAGGTCCACGGTGTCGAAACCGAAGTCGTCCAGCAGCGCAGTGACGACCGCGCGGGCCTCGGGGTCGTTGCCGGCGATGACGAGGGCACGGCGATTCGCCGAGCCGGCCGGCTGGCCGTCGGTGGTGAGGTCCGCGGCGTAGATGTGGTTGAACGCCTTCACGACCCTGGCGTCCGGCAGCAGGTCCTGCAGCAGCTCGGCGGTCGTCGAGGTCTCCTCGTCGAGGGCCACGATGTTGCCGTCCCGCTGGGGGTAGTAGTTATTGGTGTCGATCACGAGCTTGCCGGCCAGTTCGGGCAGCGGCAATGTGTCGATGGCGTGCAGCGGGATCGTGACGATCACCAGATCACCGGCCGCGGCGGCCTCTGCGGGCAGGGCGGCGCGGGCCCGCGGCCCGAGTTCGGCCACCAGGCCGTCGAGGGTCGCGGGGCCGCGGGAGTTGCTCACCACGACGTCGTATCCGTTGGCCACGCCGAGGCGGGCGAGCTGGCTGCCGATATGACCGGCACCGATGATTCCGAGAGTAGTCATGGTGGTGACAATACAGAACGGCCCCGGGGTATTCCCGTGGCCGTTCCGGATTTACGCTGTGTGAGGCGGTGCGCTACTGCTCGATCGAGGAGGGCGAGCCGGCCTTGAGCGCGGCGAGGCGGGCATCCACCTCGGTGAGCTCACCGAGGTCGTCGAGGCTCTCGAACTGCGCGTCGAGGCTGGATGCGGCGAGTTCGCTGGCGCCACGCACCTTGGCCTCTTCGCGGCGGATCTTCTCCTCGAACCGGCTGACCTCGCTGGTGGGGTCCATCATGTCGATGCTCTTCACGGCATCCATCACCTGCGACTGCGCGGCAGCGGTCTTGGACCGGGCGATGAGTTCGCTGCGCTTGGCGGTGAGCTGGCCCAGCTTGGTCTTCATGGTGTTCAGGCCGGTCTTGAGCTGCTCTACGACGGCGGTCTGGCTCATGATCTGCGGTTCGGCGTCCTTCGCCTCCTTCTCGGACTGCAGCTGGCGGCCGAGGGCCACCTTGGCCAGGTTGTCGAACTTGTCGGCGTCGGCGGCGTTGCCATTCGTGCGCAGTTCGTCGGCCTTGCGGCTGGCGGCGAGGGCCTTGCGACCCCACTCGCCGGCGGCCTGCACGTCTTCGCGGTGGTCGTCTTCGAGCATGCGCAGGTTGCCGATGGTCTCGGCGATCGCGCTTTCGGCATCGGCGATGCTGTTGGTGAAGTCACGCACCATCTGGTCGAGCATCTTCTGGGGGTCTTCCGCGGAGTCCAGCATCGCGTTGATGTTCGCCCGGGTGAGCTGGGCGATGCGGCCGAAGATCGACTGCTTGGTCATGTGAGTGTCCTTTCGAAGGGTGTCAACGCTAAGAAGCTACCGCGTTCCCCTGCACCTTCGCCCGATTCATCGGCAGCGTCGCCGCGGCGGATAGTGTGTGTTGCATGCCGACCCCCCTGAGCCTGACGATCGTGCCGGGCATCAACGACTCCAACGAGAAGCACTGGCAGTCCCGCTGGCAGGCGACACAGACGGATGCCGTGCGCATCCGCCCGGCCTCGTGGGACGAGCCTGACCTCGAGAACTGGATCGCCGCCGTGGACGCGGCCGTCACCACGCCGGACACGATCCTGGTGGCGCACAGCCTGGGCTGCCTGGCCGCCGCGGCCTGGCTGGCTCAGAACCCCGGCCGCGTTCGCGGCGCCCTGCTGGTGGCGCCGCCGGATCGGTTCGGAGCAGGGTTCCCGCAGGCGGCGCCGAGCTTCCGTTCGGCCGAACCGGTCCTGCTCGGCGTCCCCGCCCTGGTGATTGCCAGTGCTGACGACCCGTATTGCGCTCTCGGCACCGCCCGTAACCTGGCGGCCGCATGGGGCGCCGGCTTCGTCGACGTGGGCAACGCCGGGCACCTCAACGCGGCCAGCAAGCTCGGCGCCTGGCCGGCCGGCCGGGCCATTCTGGACGAGTTCGCCCACAGCCTGGCGGGAATGGTGCGCTGATGACCGACCCGGATGTGCTCACCCGCCAGACCGTCGACCTGCTGCGCGATCTCATCCGCAACGCCTGTGTGAACGACGGCACCGCCGACTCCGGCGGCGAGATCCGCAGCGTGCGCACCCTCGAGGGGTTCTTCGCCGGCTCCGGGCTCGAGCTCGAGGTGGTGGAACCGCACCCCGGCCGGGCATCGCTGATCGCCCGCCTCCGCGGCACCGACAAGACCGCCCCGTCGCTCGCCCTGGTCGGCCACACCGATGTCGTACCGGTGGACCTGGACGGCTGGAGCCGCGACCCGTTCACCGCCGAGCTCGTCGACGGCGAGATTTGGGGCCGGGGCGCCCTGGACATGCTCTACCTCACCGCCAGCTACGCCGTCGTGATCCGCGACCTCGCCATGGGCCCGTTCCGGCCGCGCGGGGACCTGGTCTTCGCGGCCGTCGCCGACGAGGAGAGCGGCAGCCGGCACGGAGTGGGCTGGCTTACCGAGCACCGCCTCGACCTCATCGACGCCGACTTTGTGCTCACCGAATCCGGCGGCGCGCCCGTGGGCGTGCGGCCGTCGATCACCACCACGGTGGGGGAGAAGGGCATTGCCGGCCGACGCCTGGTCGTGCACGGCACCCCCGGCCACGGCTCGGCGCCCTGGGGTGCCCGCAACGCCGCCGTGATCGCCGCCGAGGCTGTGAGCCGGTTGGCCCGGTTCGAAGCGCCCGTGCAGATCACCGCGGACTGGCGGCACTACGTGTCGGTGCTCGGCCTGCCCGCCGAGCTGGCCGAGCGGCTCACCGACCCGGCCCGCATCGACGACGCCGTGCACGAGCTGGGCACCCTGGCCGGCTTCGCTCACGCCTCAAGCCACACCACCATCTCGCCCAACATCGTGCGCGCCGGCACCAAGGAAAACGTCATCCCGTCGCTGGCCACCGTCGACCTCGACATCCGGGTGCTGCCCGGCACCGACGCCGGCCACGTGGACGCCTACCTGCGCCACGCCCTCGGCGAGCTGATGGTCGACATCGACATCGTCGGCGACAGGTTCGAGGCCGCCACCCGCTCCTCGGTGGACACCCCGTTGTTCGCCGCGCTGAGCTCCGCGGTCGCCCGCGCCTACCCGAACGCCGACCTGCTGCCGGTGCTCAGCGTCGGCGGCTCCGACGCCCGGTTCTACCGGCGCCGCGGCATCCCCGCCTACGGCTTCGGCCTGCTCAGCCCGCGCTGGGACTACGGCACCTTCCGGATGCTGTTCCACGGCAACGACGAACGCATCGACGTGGCCTCGATCGCCCTCACCGTCGCCGCCCTCGACTTCACAGTGCGCCAGGTGCTCGGATGACCACCTGTGTCGACACCCTGGTGCTCGGCGGCGGCGCAATGGGCTCAGCGGCCGCCTGGGAGCTGTCCCGCCGCGGCCGCGAGGTGACCCTGCTGGAACGCTTCGACCGGGGGCACACCACCGGCGCCTCGCACGGCGCCTCCCGCAACTTCAACCTCAGCTACTCCGACCCCACCTACGTGGCCATGCTGGTAGAGGCGCTGCGGCTCTGGCGGGAGCTCGAGGACGACACCGACACCACGCTGCTCGAGCAGGTGGGCCTGGTCAACCACGGCCAGGGTCAACCGTTCGCGGCGGTGCACGCGGCCCTCACCTCGGTGGGGTTCGACCCCGAACTGCTGGCCGTCGACGCCGCGCGGGAACGCTGGCCGGGCATCCGCTTCGACACCGAGGTGCTCTACACGCCGGAGGCCGGCCGCCTGAACGCGGATGCGTCGGTCGACGCACTGCAGACCGCTGCGGCCGCCCACGGCGCGCGCATCGAGCACGGTATGCCGGCCACCCGGCTGACGGTGATCGGCGATGACAGGGTGCTGGTAGACACCGACACCGAACAGTTCGAGGCCAAACGGGTGATCGTCACGCTCGGCGCCTGGACGGACACCCTGCTCGCCGGGCTGCTGCCGTTGCCGCGCCTGGTGGTCACCCAGGAGCAGCCGGCGCACTTCGCCGTGCTCGACACCAGCTTCACCTGGCCGGGCTTCAATCACGGCTACCGGCCCGGCACGCCCGGTTACGGGTACTGGCGGTCCCCGGTCTACGGAATGCACACACCGGGGGAGGGCATCAAGGCCGGCTGGCACGGCGTGGGCCCCGTCGTCGACCCCGACCACCGGGACTTCACCGCCGAGCCCGAGCAGCTGCTGGCCCTGCGCCGTTACGCCCGAGAATGGCTGCCTGGCGCCGACCCCGACGACTTCGCCGCGATCAGCTGCACCTACACGACCACGCCGGACTCGAACTTCGTGCTCGACCGGCTCGGCCCGGTGATCGTGGGCGCCGGCTTCTCCGGCCACGGTTTCAAGTTCACCCCCACCGTCGGCCGGATCCTCGCCGACCTGACGGTCGACATCCCGGCCCCGCCCCTGTTCGCGCTCGGGCGGTAGGAGTCTCGCGCAGTTGCGGCACAGTGCCCCTTCCGGCTCGTTGAAAGGGTCTGTTGCGGCATGCCGACGGCGAGTCGCCACTTCAGGCCGCTTCCTGAGCATCTAAGGGGCCTCAACTGTCATCTCGCGGCGGGAGGTTCAGGCGAGTTCTAGAAGCGGCCGCCACCGCCCCGCCGGCCGCGGGTGCCGCTGCCGCCGAAGCTGCCGGGGCGTCCGCCACCGCCGAAGCCGCCGCCACTGCTGCGACGACCGCCACCGCCCATCCCTCCGAAGCCGCCACCGCCGCCGCCACCGAACATGCCGCCGCCCCCACCGCCGCCGCCGAGGATCTGGCCGATCAGGATGCCGCCGAGCACGGCTCCCATCGAGCCGTTGCTGCCGCCGCGCCGGCTGGCCCCGCCACCGCCGAAGAAGTCGCCGAAGTCATCGTCATTGGTCGAGAAACTGTCCACGTCGCGCCGGGCCATGGCCGTCGCCTCCGCGGCCAGCGAGCCGGCCCGCTGGGACACGGCCAGCGCGGCGGCCGGGTCACTGGCAACGAGGGAATCGGCCTGCGCGGTCAACCGGCCGGCCTCGGCCAGGCGGGTGCGCGCCTCGGCGCCGACCGCACCGCGCCGGGCCGTGATGAAGTCCTCCGCCGCCGACACCTGACTGCGCGCGGACTGCAGGCTCTGGGCCAACGCCGCCTGCAGGCGCTGCGCCTGCAACTGGGCGTTCTGCACCCCCTGCAGCGCGGCATCCATGGCGGCATTCGCGGCCTCGAGGGTGCGTAGCAGCTCGATCGGGTTGATCGGCGGCGCGGCCAGGCTGGCGCGCACCTCGGCCAGCGTCTGCTCGGTGCGGGCGATCACCCCGGGAACCGCGGCCGACGCCTCGCCCGCAGCGGGCAGCGAGCGGGCGGCGACCAGATCGGTGTCGAGGTCGGCGAGCATCGCAGGGATGCCGGCCTCCGCCCGCTGCAGGTCGGCGGCCAGCCTGTCGACGGCGTCGACCAACAGCTTGGCCTGGTCGATGGCCTCCTCAGCCGCGCGGATGTCCACGGCCGCGGCGCCCGGTTCGCCGGCGGCGAGCTGGGTGCGGGCTTCGGCCAGCGCGTTGATGGCGAAGGTGAGCCGTTCGGCGGTCTGCTCGGGGTTGTCGGCGACGGTGTCGATCGCGGCGGGGGCGTACCGAGTGGCGAGTTCGGCCACCCGGGCCTCGGCCTGGTCGAGGAGGGCATCGACGGCAGCCAGCTCGGTGTCGAGCTCGGCCGCGGCGGCCGGGGCGTTAGCCTCCAGCTGGCGCAACTCGTCGAAGGCGGCGGCCTGCTCGTCGAGGGCACGGTTGGCCTCGGCGCACAGGGCGATGATCTGGCGGTACCAGGACCGCACCTGCTCCTCGGTGTCGGGTTCGGCGTCGTCGAGGCGCTGCTGCAAAGTGAACGCCTGACTGAGCTTGCCGGCCGCGCCGCTCACGGCGGCCTGGAAGGGTTCCGCGGCGGCAGCCCCGTACGAGGCGAGCGCGAAGCCCACCTCTTGGCCGCTGGTCTTGATGGCGTCGTCAGTCTCGATCAGCGCGCTCGACGCCTCCCGTTTCAGCTCGGCCGTCGGCACCTCGTCAGTGGGCTTGCCCTGGCCGGTGACGGGGGCGGTGCCGCGCCGCCGCAGCACCACGATCACGATCGCGACGATGCCACCAACCACGGCGAGCACCAGCAACACGGCGATCCAGAGCGGAAAACCGCCGCCGGAGCCGCCGGAACTCGGGCCGGCCTCGCCAGGAGTGATGACGGGGGCGCTGAGGGGCTCGCCGGCCACACTCTGCTCCATGGCTGCGGCACCGTTGATGGCGGCGCCGGCCCAATCGTTCTCCCGCAGCGACGGTTCGATGGCGGTGTTCTGCACCTCGGCGAGCTGGGCCTCGTCGAGCACGAAGTCGGTGGCGACCGACAGCTGGTACTGCCGGTCATCCGTGGCCACGGCCAGCAGCACATCGTTGTCGCCGAACCCGTTGTCCACGGCGGTCTGGTCGGCCCAGGTCGACGTGTCGTCCACCCCGTCGAAGCTCGACACGTAGGCCACGAACAGGTCGATCTGGGTGCCGGCGAAGAGCTCATCGAGGGCGGCGACCACCTCGGGCTCCCGGTCGCCGAGCGCTCCGACGGTGTCGACGATGTGACTCTGATCGAACGTCACCGGGTCATCCGCCCTGGCGGGTTGCGGTTCGCCGACTCCTACCCCGAGCACGGCGAGGACGGCCCCGAGCACCACGGCCGCGCCTATCCGGGGGAGTGCCGGTCGTTTGCGCGTACGGCTGGGCTGCATTGATGATCTCCCTCGGATGCGGTGACGTGTCGAGCATAGAACCCCCGGCACTGTTGCGCCCTGTTACCGCGAACCGGATGCCGATGGCGCGGCTCAGGCACACTGGAACCCGCACCATCCGCACCCCACCACCCGATCCCGTCACGGAGGCGAGTCATGACCACCACCCAGCTCGCCACCATGACCGCCCTGCCCGCGCCGTCGCTGCCCGAACGGCCCACCCTCGCCGTCATCGAGGTCACCCGCAGCCGGCCCGATCGCCCGGAGTACCACGCCAAGGTGCAGACCCTCAACGCCACGGTCGTCGACGCCGGCACCGACGGCGGCTGGACCGTCGTACGCCTGGCCGCCGCCGACCTCGACGCCCCCGCGCTGCTGGACCTCACCGACTCGGCCGATGCCGTCGTGATCGTCGGCGGCGAAGACATCGACCCGCGCTTCTACGGTGCACGGGCCGGCTACCCGGGCGAGACGCCGCACTTCATCGACGCCGACGAGGGCCAGATCGCGCTCGTGCAGCGCGCCGCCGACCGGGGCACCCCGGTGCTCGGCATCTGCCGCGGACTGCAGATCATCAACGTCGCCCTCGGTGGCGACCTCGTCCAGCACATCGACGACGGCATCCACCGCAACATCGGCGTGCCCATCGACGAGATCCTCTCCACCCACGCCGTCGTCCTCCGCTCCACCAGCACCCTCGCCGCGGCGCTCGGCGACACCCGCATCTCGGTGCAGAGTGCCCACCACCAGAGCGTCGGCCGGCTCGGCGCCGGCCTCACTCCCGTGGCGACCGCCCCCGACGGTCTGGTCGAGGCCGTCGAGCACCGCACCCTCCCGATCACCGGCGTGCAGTGGCACCCCGAGGCACCGGATGCGCCCGCCAGCCAGCTGCCCCTGCTGCTGGCGTCCCTCTACCGGGCGGTCGCCGCCGCCGAGGTCGCCGAGGCCGCCTGACCCTCTCGCGAGCCGTGAGTCAGGTCCCGAAAACCGGCGGTTCGGGTGCTTAGCTCACCGTTCGCGGGGCGAGGCGGGCCAGGAACGCGGGGATGTCCAGCTCGTGTTCGAAGGGCTCGCCGATCGTCGTGGCGTCGTAGTAGAGCCCGTCGGCCAGAAGCATCGTGGCCCGGGCCAGGTCGGGGTCGCGCAGATCCTCGTTGAGGATGTCGAAGTAGCGCCGCCGCATGTCCACGATCACGGCGTGGGCGCGCGGGTTGCGGCGGGCCAGGGATCCGCCGGCCAGGGTCGCCCGGTCCAGCGGGCTGTTCACGTACTCTGCCATCGCCACGTAGGACGCGGCGGCGCCGGCCGGGGCGGCGCGCATCCGTTCGTATTCGGCGTCGGCCAGCCTCTCGAGCCTGTCGATGAGCGCCGTCTCCAGGCCGTCCCGGGAACCGAAGTGGTAGAGCAGCCCGCCCTTGGTGACGCCGGCTGCACGGGCGACGGCGTCCAGCGACGCGCCGGACCCGCTGGTGTCGATGAGCAGTTCCTGGAACGCGGTGAGGATGCTCTCGCGGGCGTTGTCGCGGTGTTGGGCCATGACCGCCACTTTACTGTACTTGATGGTATAGTCTAAATCTGCTGTACCCGATGGTGCAGTAAAACTCGCCGTTCCCCGGAACCCCGAATCTTCAGCCAGGTAGACATGAGCACCACAGACGACATCCGCACCTCCGACCTCTCCACCGCCGTACCCCGCGCCGGCCGCCGCGAATGGGCGGGCCTGGTGCTGCTGATGCTGCCGGTGCTGCTGATCTCGGTGGACAACACCGTGCTCAGCTTCGCCCTGCCGGCGATCAGCCTGGACCTGCGCCCGAGCAGCACGACTCTGCTCTGGATCGTCGACATCTACCCCTTGGTGCTCGCCGGGCTGCTGGTGGCCATGGGCACACTCGGCGACCGGGTCGGCCGGCGCAAGCTGCTGCTGATCGGCGCGACCGGGTTCGGCGTGGTCTCGGCCCTGGCCGCGTTCGCGCCCACCGCCGAGATGCTCATCGTGGCCCGCGCGGTGATGGGCTTCTTCGGCGCCATGATCATGCCCTCCACGCTGTCGCTGCTGCGCAGCCTGTTCCTGGATGCCCGTCAGCGCACCCTGGCGATCGCGGTGTGGGCCGGCGCCTTCGCGGCCGGCTCCAGCCTCGGCCCCATCGTCGGCGGTGTGGTGCTCCAGCACTTCCACTGGGGTGCGGTGTTCCTCATCGCGGTGCCGTTCCTGCTGCCGCTCGTCGCCCTCGCCGGGGTGCTCATCCCCGAGTCGAAGGACCCGGCGCCGCTCCGCATCGACCTGTTCAGCGTGGCCCTGTCGCTGCTCACCCTCGCCCCGCTGGTCTTCGCGATCAAAACCCTTACTCACGACGGTGTCGGGGTGCTCGGTGTCGGCGCGCTGCTGTTGGGCCTGCTGGCCGGGGCGATGTTCCTGCGCCGCCAGCTGCGGATCGACAACCCGCTGCTGGACCTCACCCTGTTCCAGCACGCCCCGTTCGCCGGGTCGGTGCTGGCCAACTTCCTCGCCGTGTTCAGCCTGGTCGGCTTCCTGTTCTTCGTGTCGCAGCACCTGCAGCTGGTGCTCGGCCTCGACCCGCTCGCCGCTGGCCTGCTGCTGTTGCCCGGGGCCGTGTTGTCGGTCGTGGCCGGCCTGGCCTCGGCCTACGTGGTGCGGCGGGTGCCGCCGCGCCTGGTGATCGTGGGCGGCATCCTGCTCTCCGCGGTGGGCTTCGGCCTGATCGTGCTGCTGCGGGAGAACCTCACCGCCGCCGTCGTGGTTCTGGCCTTCGGCATCCTTTCGGTGGGCGTCGGCGCGGCGGAGACGATCTCCAACGACACCATCCTCAGCTCGGTGCCGCCGGACAAGGCCGGTGCCGCGGCCGGGGTCTCCGAGACCGCCTACGAGCTGGGTGCCGTGCTCGGCACGGCCGTGCTCGGCGCGATCCTCGCGGCGTCCTACCGGGCCAGCGTGGTGCTGCCCGACGGGCTCGGCCGGGGCGCGGCCGCCCAGGCCGGCGAGACCCTCGGTGGTGCGCTCGGCGTGGCCGGCGAGCTGCCCGCCGCCTACGCTCACGCGCTCACCGAATCGGCCAAGGCCGCGTTCGACAGCGGGGTGGGTGTCACGTCGATCATTGCCGTGGTGCTGATGCTGATCGCCGCGGTGGCGGTACAGCTGAGCATGCGCACCCGCCGTCCCCGCGGCTAGGGGTCGCCGGATGCGTGCTGTGCCGCCGTGCCGTACCGTGCTCGCCGCCCCTCGCGCTCAACCGGCCGCCGGACGATACTCGGGGGATGCTGGCCCCTAACGGTTCGCTCCTGATGGCCGATTCCGCGGCCCTCGAGGGCACCGTGTTCGAGACCTGGCTGCTGCCCGGCGCCGCCCTCGCGTTGTTCGTGGGCCTCGGTTTCGCGGTCACGGCCGTCTGGCAGTGGCGCCGCGGGCCCCACGCCCGCCTGCTCTCGCTGGCCGCCGGCGTGGGCCTGGTGCTCTTCGAGATCGTGCAGTTCTCGCTGATCGGGTTCCACCCGCTGCAGGTCGTGTTCGGCATCGTCGGCCTGGTCACGGCCGTGCTGGCCTGGCGACTGCCGGCCGCCCGGCACGGCACGGCCGGCGGAGCGCGCTAGCTCGACGCTCGGAACCCGCGCAGGCGCAGGCTGTTGGTGACCACGAACACCGACGACAGCGCCATCGCCGCGCCCGCGATCAGCGGGTTGAGCAGGCCCAGAGCGGCGAGCGGGATCGCGGCCACGTTGTAGGCGAACGCCCAGAACAGGTTGGCCTTGATGGTGCCCAGAGTACGCCGTGAGAGTCGGATGGCGTCGACCACGGCGAGCAGGTCGGCCCGCACGAGGGTGATGTCGCTGGCCTCGATGGCCACGTCGGTGCCGGTGCCCATCGCGATGCCGAGGTCGGCGGCGGCCAGAGCCGCGGCATCGTTCACCCCGTCCCCGACCATCGCCACAACGTGGCCGGCGGCTTGCAGGGCACGCACCCGCTCCACCTTCTCCGCGGGCAGCACTCCCGCGAAGACCTCGCCGATTCCCACCTGGTCGGCCACGGAGCGCGCCACGGTGGGATTGTCCCCGGTGAGCAGCACCGGGCTGAGGCCCAGGGCCACCAGCTGTGCGACGGCCGCGGCGCTGGAGGGCTTGACCTCGTCGGCGACGGTCAGGATGCCCCGGGCCTCGCCATCCCAAGCCACGACCACGGCCGTCTGGCCGGCACCCTCGACGGTGTCGAGCGTGGCTTGCAGGTCGTTCGGCAGGGTGATCTGCCACTCGTCGGCGAGCCAGCGTGGCCGCCCCACGAGCACCAGGTGCCCGTCGACGACGGCCTGCACGCCGAAGCCCTGCGCCGAGGCGAAGTCGGTGGCCGCCGGCAGCACGCCGACCCGAGCTGCGGCTCCGGTCACGACGGCAACGCCGATCGGATGCTCGGAGCCGGCCTCGGCCGCGCCCGCGAACCGCAGGAGTTCGGTCTCGCCGGCGTCGGCGGACACCGCCGCCGTGACGTGCACGCCGAGCAGTGCCATCCGCCCCGTCGTGACGGTGCCGGTCTTGTCAAGCACAATGGTGTCCACCTGGCGGGTGGACTCCAGGATCTGCGGCCCGCGGATGAGGATGCCCAGCTGGGCGCCCCGGCCGGTGCCCACCAGCAACGCCGTGGGAGTGGCCAGGCCCAACGCGCACGGGCAGGCGATGATCAGGGTGGCCACGGCGGCCGTGAAGGCCTGCTCGGCGCTGGCGCCGAGCACCAGCCAGGTGGCCAGGGTGCCTAGCGCGATGACGAAGACGATGGGCACGAACACCGCCGACACCCTGTCCGCGAGCCGCTGCACCGGCGCCTTGCCGGTCTGGGCCTGCTCGACCAGGCGGCCGATGCGGGCCAGTTCGGTGTCGGCGCCGACCCGGGTGGCGCGCACCGTGAGACGGCCGCCGGCGTTGACCGTGGCACCCACCACGGTGTCGCCCTGGCCCACCTCCACGGGCACGGTCTCGCCGGTGAGCAGGCTGGTGTCGATGGCCGAGGCGCCGTCGACGACGATGCCGTCGGTGGCGACCTTCTCGCCGGGGCGCACCACGAACACGTCGCCGACGACGAGTTCGGCTATCGGGATGCGCTGTTCCAGCGTTCCGCGGAGCACCGCGACGTCCTTGGCGCCCAGGTTCACCAGCGCCGTCAGGGCCGCGCCGGAGCGGGTCTTGGCGCGGGCCTCGACGTAGCGCCCGGCGAGGATGAACACGGTCACGGCGGCGGCGACCTCGAGGTAGATCTCGGCGGACCCCGACCCCGTCATGCTCAGGTCCATCTGCATGGTCATGCCGGCCATTCCGGCATCGCCGAGGAACAGGGCATAGAGCGACCAGCCGAACGCGGCGAGCACACCCACGCTGATCAGGGTGTCCATGCTCGCGGCACCGTGCCGGGCGTTCAGTGCGGCGGCACGGTGGAACGGCCAGGCGCCCCAGACGGCCACCGGGGCGGCAAGCGTGAGCGCAAGCCACTGCCAGTTGGTGAACTGCAGGGCCGGCACCATCGAGAGCACCGCCACCGGGATCGCCAGGATCGTCGAGATCAGCAGCCGCCGGCGGAGGGTGAGGGTGTCGGCATCCAGCTCGATCGGCTCGGCGGCCGGGGCGGCGACGGGCGGTGCGGGCAGCCGCGCCGAGTAGCCGGTGGCCACGATCGTGGCGATGGCGTCGTGGATGCTGGTGCCCTGCGGCAGGCGCACGGTGGCCTTGTCGGTGGCGTAGTTCACGGTGGCCACCACGCCGGGCAGCCGGTTGAGCTTCTTCTCGATGCGGGCGGCGCAGGACGCGCAGGTCATGCCGCCGACCACGAGGTCGACGGGCTCGTTCACGCGGCGGCGCCCGTGGTGGTCTGCAGTTCGTAGCCGGCCTCGTCGATGGCGGCGCGGATGTCGGACCGAGCGGGGGCGGTTGCGCTCGTGACGTGCACGGTGCTGGCGGCGCCGACAGCGAGGTCAACGGTCACCGCGCTGACCCCCGGCACCAGGGACACCTCTTCGATGACACTGGCGACGCAGTGGCCGCAGGTCATGCCGGTGACGAGGTAGTCGGTGACGGTTTCTGTCTGAGCCATGATGCGAACCTTCTCTTACGATACGGATGTTGCGTACGGATGTTGCGGAATGGGGATACCCCCTATGGGTACTCTAGCGCACCATCGTGATACCGTGAGGGGGTATAAGGTCAGCCGACAGCCAGGAGCGCACAATGACGACCGCAGACCACCCCGCAGACCACCCCCACGACGGCCCGCACGGCTACATCTCCAACAAGGACGACTACCTCAAGCGCCTGCGCCGTATCGAGGGCCAGGCCCGCGGGTTGCAGGGCATGGTCACCGACGACAAGTACTGCATCGACATCCTCACCCAGGTCTCGGCCATGACCAGCGCCCTGCAGTCGGTGGCTCTGGGCCTGCTCAACGACCACCTCAGCCACTGCGTCGTCGACGCCGTGGCCGTCGGCGGCGATGAGGCCCAGGCCAAGCTCAAGGAAGCCGGCGACGCCATCGCCCGGCTGGTGCGTTCGTAACGCCCAGTCAATATGCTGTGCGCATGACGGATGCGGGCGGCTTCAGACTCCACCGGCGCATGAGCGCCCGCGACACCGGCGAGGCACACCGGGCGGCGAGCCCGCTCGAGCTGCTCTTCGACCTCACCTTCGTCGTTGCGGTGGCTCAGCTTGTGGTGCAGCTCGCGCACGGCATCGAGGGCGGCCACGGCTTCGAAGAGGTCGGCCCGTTCCTGATGGTGTTCTTCGCCATTTGGTGGGCCTGGATGAACTTCACCTGGTTCGCGTCGGCCTACGACACCGACGATGTGCCATACCGGCTGCTCACCATGCTGCAGATGGGTGGGGTGCTCGTACTCGCCGCCGGGGTGCCCGCAGCGTTCACCGAGCAGGACTTTCGCGCGATCACGCTGGGCTACCTCATCATGCGCATCGGCCTGGTGGCCCAGTGGCTGCGCGCCGGCTTCGAGCATCCGGCGAGCCGGGTGACGGCCTGGCGATATGCGGCGGGGGTCAGCCTCGTGCAACTGGGCTGGCTGGCCCGGTTGGCCCTGCCTGAAGAGGTCGGCGTGCTCTCATTCCTCGTCTTCGCGGCGCTCGACCTGGCCGTGCCGCTCTGGGCGGAACGCACCGGCATGACCTTCTGGCACCCGCACCACATCAGTGAGCGATACGGCTTGTTCACCATCATCCTGCTCGGCGAGAGCGTGCTGGCGGCCACCTACGGCGTCCAGGACGCCCTGAGCGAGGGCGGCGTGAGCGGCGACCTGGTTCTCGTGTCCGCTGCGGCACTGGTGACACTGTTCGCGATCTGGTGGCTCTACTTCCTCGAGCCCGCGGGGGAGGGGCTCTCCGTCAAACGCAGCCGCTCCTTCCTGTGGGGGTACGGCCACTACGGCGTGTTCGCCGCGCTCGCGGCCCTCGGTGCCGGACTCGAGGTGGCGGTGGCCGAGGCCGGTCATCACCTGGAGGTGTCACCGGTGGCGCTGGGCTATGCGGTGGCCCTGCCGGCGGGCGTCTTCCTGGTGCTGCTGTGGGCCGTGCACGCGGTTCTGGTGTCCAGGTCGCAGATCCAGCCCCTGGTGATCCTGCCCGCGGCGGCGCTGGTGCTGCTGGTGCCGCTACTCGCCTCGGTCACGGGAGTCACCGTTGTGGTGGTCCTGGTCGCGACAGTCTGTGTGCTCGTCGTAGCAATCACCCTGGCCGACCGGGCGCGCCGGTCCCGGTCGGCCGCCGAGGCCGGTCAGTCCTTCGGCACCCAGTAGCCCACCGCCCCCAGCAGCCGGGTCTCCCGGTCCGCATCTTCGGGCACCGGCACCGCGGGCGGGAACACCCCCATTTCTCGGAAACCGTCGATCTGCGGGCCGATGACCTCCTCGAGGGTCTCCACCAACGCGGCCGGCAACGCGAAGTCCCAGCCGAGGTGGCGGGCGATGGACCAGGCCTGGAACGCCCGGTAGATGCTGATGTGCTCGAGATACTCCCGAAGAGTGAAGTCGCCATAGCTCAGGTGCACGACCTTCTCCGGGTTGAGGTCTTCCTGCACGGCCGCGGTGGCCGTGTCGTTGAGCCGGTCGTAGGCGGCGATCGCGTCGTCGCCGAGCAGGTCGCCGTCGTAGGTGCCGCCGGCATCCTCGATTGTTCTGCCGAGCAGCACATCGGGCACCCAGGCCTCGTCGCGGGCGTGCGCGGCCACAACGTCGCGTACGGTGGGGTTTGACGTCACCGCCCAGTCGGCCGGTGCGGGCCGCATCAGCTCGTCAGGGGTGATCCGGTCGATGACGGAGCGCAACGCGGCATCCGCCTGGAGGAAGAGCTCTCTCTGCTTCATGGGGGCACGCTAACACCTACCGCCGACCAGGCGGAGACCCGCCCGAATCGACGGCGGCAGCCGCACTGAAATAAGGTCTGGATGTGCTCGTGCCCGTAATGCCCACCGAAGCCACCGATGCGATGGTGTCGTTTCTCGACCCGGTCGCCCGCAAGAACCTCGGCATCGCCGTCGCGCTCGCCGGCACGGTGTTCCTGGCCCTCGGCGCTCAGCTGCAGCACCGAGGCGTGGGCAAGACTTCCAGGATGCGCCCCGGCGACCAGCAGAAGATGAGTATCGGCCAGCTGCTGGCCCTGTTGCGACGACCGTCCTGGCTGCTCGGCACGCTGCTGCTGGGCTTCGCCATTTTGCTGCAGCTGACCAGCCTCGGCCTGGCTCCGCTGCTCGTTGTGCAGCCGCTCGGGGTGGCCGCCCTGGTGCTGTCCACCGTGGTGGACTCCCGGCTCGCGCACACCAGGCTTGACGGAACCGTGTTGCGTTCGGTGGCCCTGTCCGTGGGCGGCATCGTGATCTTCGTCTCCATCGCTGCCGTGTACGCCACCGATCGGCCCATCCAGCCGCCCCAGGTGGCGATCATCCTGATCCTGCTCGGCGTCGTCCTGATCGTCTGCGGCCTGATCTTCACGCTGCTCCGCGCCCGCCTCACCGCCGTGGCCTACGTGCTCGGTGCCGGGGTGCTCTACGCCTTCGTCGCAACCCTGGCCAAACTCACGATCACCCAGCTGGTGGCCGGCGACCTGTCGCTGCTCACCCTGCTGTGTGTCGGCGGCATTCTCACGGCGGCGGTCGTGGGCGGTGTGTTCGTGCAGGTCGCGTACTCCACGGGTCCGCCCAACCTGGTGATCGCCGGTCTCACGGTGGTGGATCCCTTGGTGGCGGTCGGCATCGGCATCGTCGTGCTCGGTGAGGCGTCCGAGGCCCCGCCCTACGCCCTGATCGCCTTTGTCATCGCCGGCGCGATCGCGGCCTACGGTGTTGTCGGGCTCTCCAGGCACCGCCCGCAGTCCACGCTGGCAATCGCCTCCGAAAGCGGGCCCGAAACACGGAGGCCCCCCAGACAACGTCGGTAGCATCATCCTGATGTCAACCGTTCACTCGAAAACCAGGACCGCCGGTCGGTATTTCGTCGTCGCCGGGTTCCTGGCCCTTGCTCTCTCCGGGTGCGCGGCATCCGGCGCGGCCCAGACCAGCGCCGTGACGCCGGCCGAGCCCGGCGACTCCGCGGATGCGACACCAGATTCGTCGGTCGACCCCGCCGTCGCCATGCCCACGGGCTGTCCTGCCACGGCCGAGTCGATGCCGGCCGAGGCGGTCAGCGCTGAGATCGCCGACGTCGACGGCGACGGCGAGAACGACACCGAGTGGTACGACGAGACGACCTCACCGTTCACCTTCGGCATCAGCACGGCCTCCGGCGCCACCGTCACCCTCGCCGACGACCTGGCCGGCCCCGGCGGGCACAACGGCTGGACGGCGACACTGCACAATGGTGTGGTCGTGACGGTGCTCGACGACAGCCGCAGTGCCACCCTGCACGCGCTGGTGGACTGCGAGTTCGTGACCCCCATCGGTGTGGACGCCCGGCCGTACACCTTCGACATGCAGAACACCCACGACAACGGCACCGGGGTGGGATGCCTCGACGTCGAAGGCGGTGTCGAGTTGAACGGTCTCCAGGTCACCCAAAACCGCGACGACAGCTATTCCCTGATGGCCACGGGCATCACGGTGTCGACAGACGGGCTCACCGCCATCAATGGATACACCGCCGTGTCGGGCGCCCTGCCAGAGGACGACCCTCGAGTCGCCGAGGCGCAGACCTCCTCCTGCGGCGGAGCCCCGGTGGTCAGCACCAGCGGACGCTAGCTAGCCGGCGCTCAACGGCCGCGTTCATACAGGCTCAGATTGAGGGTCTCCCCGGCCCGTGCCATTCCATAGCCTCGCATCGGGTTCAGCCAGAGAATGTCGTGCTCGGTGATGCCGAACCGGATGGCGATGGTCTCCAGCGCGTCGAGGGGTGCCACGACGTAGGCCGACGGGTTGCCGGCGCTGTCGTAGTGCACCTCGCCCCTGGCCAGGTCCCCAGCGCCGGCGTCCGTCACGGTCAGGTCGGGGTCTTGGTCGGGCAGAGTCCAGGTGAGCGGGGCAGTGGCCAGCGCACGACCGAGAGTGCCGATGCCGTCGACCCGTTCCCAGATCACGGCCGTGCGCATCCAGCTGGGGTCCGTGGTCACCATCTCGGTGTCGTAGCCGAGGTCGAAGGTCTGCGTCGTGGCCGTGGTGACCTCGCTGTCGCCCAGGTAGCTCGTCGCGACCCTGAATTCACCGCTGGTCGCGTTGCCGTCGAGGGCATTCAGCTCGAGGATGGTGGTGTTCGCCACCGGGCCGACGTCGAGGTCGAGCAGGCTCACCATCAACCGACCGTTGTGCGTGGACACCTCGATCGTGCCCTGCACCTCGGGGCGGGGCGCGGTGGTGCCGCTACCGTCGACGAACCCTGTGAAGGTGCCCGTCGCGACGACGATGCCGGGGGCCAGGCCGCGCCGATCGGCAGCGGCGCCGGGCGTGGGAGTGGCGGTCGGCTCGCGCACACCGACTGCCGTGCATCCGCTCAACATCGCCACGGTCAGCAGCGCAGCCGCGACCCGGCCTGTTTTGATCGTCATCATCAACCCCCGCTGCAATCTAGCAGCGCACCCGCCGCGAATTGCGCAGATCATCGACACCTGAAATCGTAGGTACCGGGGAATGTGAGAGACGGCAGCACGCTGGGGGGAGCGCGATCATGCAACGTGAGAATAGGGCTGACCGGTCGATCGACGACTGCGTCAGTGAGTCCACGTCATCGTCGGCGGTGCTCGTGCGCCTCCTGCCCGACTACGCCGGCACGGTGCTCTGGTGCCCGCACCCCGTCGCGTACGCTGCCACGCAGCTCGATGCCGCCCTGGTCACCGATCTGATCCGCTGGGAGATCGACTACTACGACGCGCTGACCGAGGACTTCGGCTGGCGCACCCCGGAGCTGGCCGCCGAGTTCACCGCCACCGGCATCCGCCTGGCGATGCGGTTGGCCGTGCAGCTGGGGTCGGGTTTCGACATCGAGTTCGCATCCTACGAGGCCGGGGTGGCCACCCGCCGCTTCCGCAGCGAGTGCCCGGCCGACAACCCGCGTGCCACCGCGGCGTTCACCCTGCTGGCCCGGAGCGCCGCGTGACGCTGCGGCTGCCCGTTGTGCCCGGCGACGGCGTCACCCTCCGTGCCTTCAGGGCCACGGATGCGCCGCTGATCCAAGAGGCATCGGGGGACGAGCTGATTCCGCTGATCACCAGCGTGCCTGCCACCAATGATCACGCTGCCGCGCTGGCCTTCATCGACCGGCAGCACGAACGGTCCCGCACCGGGGAGGGCTACTCGTTCGCCATCGCCGATCCGGCCGACCGGGCCGTCGGCCAGATCGGACTCTGGCCGCGCGTCGACCCCGGCTCCGCCAGCGTGGGCTACTGGATCCGCCCCACCGCCCGCCGTCAGGGCCATGCGGCCGCGGCGCTCGGAGCGCTGGTCGACTGGGCCGGCACCCTGCCGGCGCTGGCGCGGCTCGAACTCTACGTGGAGCCCTGGAACATGGGCTCCGCCCGCACCGCCGAGCGTGCCGGTTTCGAGCGCGCCGAGCTGATGCCGGCCTGGCGGTCTGTGGGCGGAACACCCCGGGACATGGTGCGGTATGCACTCCTGCTGCACTGACTTCAACAGCGCGGTAGCCTGAGCCCCAACGGCGAGAGATTGCGGGGCACGGGTTGTTGGAATCGTTTTGGACGTGGGTCGTCATCATCCTGGTCGCCTTCGTTTTTTCCGTCGCCATCGGATTCGCCACCCGCTCCCTGCTCGGCACCACGGTGGGCTGGCTGCGCACCTTCCTGGTGGGCCTGCTGGTCTTCGTCGGGTGCTGGCCGTTCGCCTACTTCGTCTCGATTCAGGCCCAGGTGATCGCCGCCGACGGCACGCCCACGGTGCCGATCGTGGTCGTGCTGCTCTTCGTGGCCCTCGCGTTCGGCTGGGTCTTCGCGCTCGGCATGGCCATGCTGGTGGCCACCGAGGCGCTCTGGCCCACCACGGCCGCCAACCCGATCGACGCATTCCGGGCGGCCCTGCACCGGCGCCGGCGCACCAAGCGTTACCTGCAGATCCTCACGCTGCTCTCCAAACACGGCATCGGCTGGATCCTCAACGAGAGGCCGGGCGGCGCTCCCCGCGAAGGTAAGAAGGGCGGGCGCACCCCGGATGCCCTCGTCTCGGCCATCAACGAGGCCGGTGTCACCTTCGTGAAACTCGGCCAGTTGCTCTCCACCCGGCGCGATCTGTTGCCGGCCAGCTACACCCGGGCGCTCGCCTCGCTGCAGTCCGGCGCGGCGACGCTGCCGTGGCCGGCTATCCGTCAGGTGATCGAGGCCGAGATCGGCGGCCCGCTGGAGACCGTGTTCAGTCAGGTCGACGCACTGCCGCTCGCGGCGGCATCCGTCGCTCAGGTACACGCCGGAACCCTGCTGGACGGCACCCGAGTGGTGCTCAAGGTGCAACGACCGGCCGCGGCGGCTCAGGTCGCCGCGGACATCGACATCATCGTCAGGCTCGCGCAGCGCATTGAGAACCAGACCAGCTGGGGGCGCGACTTCGGCGTGGTGACCCTGGCCGAGGGCTTCGGCCGGTCGCTGCGAGACGAGCTGGACTACCGCATCGAGTTCAGCAGCACCCAACAGATCGGCAGCGTGGTGGCGTCGTCGGCGGAGAACGAGGTTCTCGTGGTGCCCCGCGTGTACGCCGAGGCCAGCTCCCGCCGGTTGCTGACCATGGACCTCATCGACGGTCTCCCGCTGAACGCCGCGGGCGAGCGGTTGAGCCGGATGGACCCCGAGGATCGTGGGGCGCTCGCCGCGGCCCTGCTGGATGCGGTTCTCGAGCAGGTGATCGTGACGGGCATCTTCCACGCCGACCTGCACCCCGGCAATCTGATGCTGCGGGCCGACGGCATGCTGGGCATGATCGACTTCGGCAACGTGGGCGTGCTGGAGCGCAGCATGCGGGAGGGCCTGGTGACGCTGCTGCTCGCGGCGACGAACGACGACGATATCGCCACGACGGATGCCCTGCTGCTGGTGGTGGAGGCGCCGCCGGATGCCGACATCCTCTCGCTGCAACGCGACCTGGGCCGCGTGCTGACGTTGAACCGGCACAGCGCCAACGGCTCGATCTTCGCCGCGATGCTCGACACCATCCGCGACCACCACCTGGCCGTGCCGACCTCGCTGGGCCAGGCACTGCGGTCCCTGATCACCCTGGAACGCTGCCTGGACATCCTCGACCCCGACTTCGACATGGTGGAAACGGCGCTGGCCAGGGTGCCGCATTTTCTGCGGCGGCTCGTCACTCCCAAGAGCCTTCTCGGTTCGCTCCAGGCGCAGGCCGCCGTGTTGCAGGCCACGGCGCGTCGGCTGCCGCGTCGGCTGGAGACCATCAGCTCTTCCCTGGCCAAGGGCACCTTCAGCCTGCGCATCCGCGCCTTCGCCGAGCCCGATGACAGGTGGTGGATCGGCTCGGTCGTCACCGAAGCCATTGGAGTACTGATCGGCATCACCGCCGTCAGCCTGGGCATCGTGCTGGTGGTCTCCGACACCGGTCCTGACCTCGTGGCGGGCGTGCGGCTGTTCGCTTTCCTCGGTGCCTCGATCGGCCTCGTCGGGTTCATCCTGCTCATCCGGGCCCTGCGCCAGCTGTTCCTGCGTCGGCCGCACCCCTGACCTAGCCCGCGGCCCGCTGCCGGAACGCGATGGTATTCATCCGGTTGCCGCAGCGGATGCTGCAGAACCGCTTCGAGCCGTTGCGGGAGAGATCCACCAGAACGCCGGCGCAGTCCTGAGCCGCGCAGGCGCGCAGCCGGCCGGTCTCGTCGGTGCGGATCACATCGACCAAGGCCAGGGCCACCTCCACCCGGATGCGTTCGGCCAGCGGGGCAGCCGGGTCGGTGGCGTGCAGGTGCCAGTCGAGTCCGTCGTGGCGCATCAACCGGGGCAGGGCCCTGGCGCTTCGCAACATGGCGTTCAGCTCCACGGCCGCGTCGTCGCGGCCGAGGAGCCAGATGTGGCGCAACAGCTCACGGGTGGCGCGCACCTCGGCCAGTTCGGCCTCGGTCCCATCGAGGCGGCCGGAGAACCGGTGGGCCACAAAGAGCGCCGTCAATTGGACGGGCGTGACGAGCTCGTCGAGACCGCTTTTGGTGGCGCCGGCGACGGTATTGGCGAGGTCGACCGTGAACGCCAGACTCGCCTCGGTGTCAGGGGCAAAATGCAAATTGACTCCTTACTCACGACCACACTATCTTCGTGATCAACACCCCTTCAATTCCGTCGTCTGTCTGTCTGTGTGGAGCCCCATGACTCGCCCGTCCACCTCGCTCGGCCTGGTCATCGCCCTCATCGCCGCGGCCACGTTCGGCCTCTCCGGCGCCCTGGCCAAGCCGCTGCTCGAGAGTGGCTGGAGTCCCGCCGCGGCCGTGACCCTGCGGGTGCTCATCGGCGGCATCGTGCTCGCCCCGGTGGCCGTCATCGCGCTACACGGCCGCTGGGCGACGCTCTGGCGTGCCCGGTGGCGGGTGCTCGCGATGGCGGTCATCGGCGTGGCCGGCACCCAGCTCGCCTATTTCGCTGCGATCGAACGTATCCCGGTCGGCACCGCGGTGCTCATCGAATACATGGCCCCGCTGCTGCTCGTCGTCTGGGCCTGGGCGTGCAGCCGGCGGATGCCCAAGCGCGTCGTGCTCGTCGGCTCGATCGTGGCGCTGGCCGGCCTGATCCTCGTGGTGAACCCGACCGGGTCGGTGCGGCTGGACGTGCTCGGCCTCACTCTGGCGCTGACCGCCATGGTGGGCTGCGCCATCTACTACCTCGTGGCGGCGCAGCCCAGCGAGGGGTTGCCGGCCGTGGCGCTGGCCGGATTCGGTCTGCTGCTCGGCGGCGTGCTGCTGGGTGCCGTGGGGCTGAGCGGCCTGGTGCCCTTCACCACCTCCACCGCGGATGTGGCGATGTTCGGCGGAACGGTGCCGTGGTGGCTGCCGCTCATCATCATCGGCGTGGTGGCCACGGCCATCGCCTACTCCACCAGCATCGCCGCGAGCGAAATGCTCGGCTCCAGGCTCGCCTCGTTCGTAGGTCTACTCGAGGTGGTGGCCGCCACCTTCTACGCCTGGCTCCTGCTGGGCGAACAGCTCACCGGTCCGCAGTTGGTCGGCGGGCTGCTGATCCTGATCGGTATCGGCTTCGTGCGCTCCGAGAAGACGGATGCCGCGCTCGAGCCGGCGTCCGTTCCCCTGCTCGAGAGCAACCGACCCTAGCGGGCGACCACCGGCTCGGTCTCGGCGGCGAGGTGCGCGTTGGACAGGGACAGGCCGTGGCCCATCCGGCGGAAGAGCAGCGCCGCGATGATGCCGCCGACGGCGAAGAAACCGGCGCCCCACCAGTACGCGACGGCGTAGCTGGTCACCGCGGCCTGTGCGGCCACCTCGGCCGTGGCGGGCAGGTGCGAGGCCACATAGTCGGCCGCCGCGGTGGCCGCCAGGGTGTTCAGCAGGGCCGTGCCGATCGAGCCGCCGACCTGCTGGCTGGTGTTCACCATCGCCGACGCGACGCCGGCGAACTGGCGGTCGACGCCGAGGGTGGCGGTCTGCATCGAGGCGGGCATGATCGAGCCCATCGCGAAGCCGAGAATCATCAGCGGCGGCAACACATTGGCCGCATAGGTGCTGTCGAGGTTGAGATTGGTGAGCAGGATCATGCCGGTCGCACCCAGCGCCATGCCGAACGGCACCATGACCTTGGGGCCGAACCGCGGCACGAAGATGTTCGTCGACAGCTGCGCAGCGAGCACGAGCATCGCGATCATCGGCAGGAACGAGAAACCGGTCTGCATTGGTGTGAAGCCGAGCGACGTCTGCAGGTAATACGTGACGAACAGGAAGATGCCGAACATGCCCGCACCGGCGATCATCACCGAGAGGTAGGCGGCACCGCGGTTGCGGTCGAGCACGATCTGCAGCGGCAGCAGCGGATGCGCGGCCTTGCGCTGCCAGAGCACAAACGCGACGAGCAGCACCACGGCGCCCGCGAGCATGCCCCAGGTCAGCGGCGAGTCCCAGCCATCCGTCTCGGCGTTGGAAAAGCCGAAGACCAGGCCGAACAGCGCGGCCGAGACCAGGATCGTGCCGGGGATGTCGAGCTTGGGCCGCGGTCCGGTGCGCTGCAGGTGGTCGACGAAGATCGCGGCGCCGACGACCCCGACAATGGCGATGACCACGTTGATGTAGAGGTTCCAGCGCCAGTCGAAGTACTCGGTGAGAAAGCCACCGAGCAGCAGTCCGACGGCGCCGCCCGCACCGGCGATCGCGCCGAAGACGCCGAAGGCCCGCGCCCGCTCCTTGGGGATGGTGAAGGTCGTGGTGAGCACGGCCAGGGCCGTCGGGGCCAGCAGTGCGCCGAATGCGCCCTGCAGGGCCCGGGCGGCGACCAGCCAGCCGAAGGTTCCGGCCGCGCCGCCGAGCGCGGAGGCGATCGCGAAGCCGATCAGGCCGATGATGAAGGTGCGCTTGCGCCCGATCAAGTCGGAGAGCCGGCCACCCAGCAGCAGCAGGCTGGCGAAGGCGAGCGAGTACGCGGTGACGATCCACTGGCGGTCGCCGTTGGAGAAGCCGAGGTCGGCCTGGGCGGAGGGGAGGGCGATGTTCACGACCGTGGAGTCGAGCACGACCATGAGCTGGGCGAGGGCGACCACGCTGAGGGTCCACCACCGGCGGGAACTGGGCACATTGGTTCGAGACATAAACGCGACTCTATACGATACTGTGGAGTTCCGGATCTTAACAGTTCCTGAATTTACGCCCCAGTAACATGTGGAGGCATACAGGATTGATCCGTCACCGAAAAGGAGGTCGACGCAATGACGCAGCTCGAACCCGCCGGGGCGGCCGAGACTACCGCGGCCGAGACCAAACTGGGTCGCAAGCGTGACCACACCCGTGACCCGGAGATCTTGGCCGCGGCGCTCGAGGTGCTCGCCGAGACCGGCTTCGACGGCATGACCATCGACATGGTCGCCACCAGGGCCAAGGCCGGCAAGGCCACGCTGTACCGGCGCTGGCCCTCGAAAAACGAACTCGTCATCGACGCCGTCGCCTGCATGAAGCAGGGCGACCTGGATCAGGCCAGCCTGCCCGACACCGGAACCCTGCGCGGAGACTTCGTGGCGATGATCAAGCCACGCTCCATCGAAGACGGCGAGAAGAAGATGCAGATCATGGCCGGGCTGATGTCGATGCTCTCGGCGACGCCCGAGATGGCCGACGCGGCGAACAACGCCATCGTCAAACCGCGGGCGGCGGCCAACCGATTTCTCATGCAGCGGGCCATCGACCGCGGCGAGATCTCGCCCGAGTGCGACATCGACACCCTCTGCCTGGTCACCCCGTCGATGGCCGCCTACCGCACCCTCATCGAACGCAAGCCCGTTGACCGGGACTTCCTCATCACGCTCATCGACGGGGTGCTGCTGCCGGCGCTCGGCCTGCGCGGCGATACCGCACCGGCTGGGCGCGGTAAGGTTGCGCCACCGGCCTCGTAGCCGGCGGAGTTCCATCTCGACGAAGAGAGCGTGTCATGTCCGGCAAGTATGAATTGACTGCAGACCGATCCGGTGGCTATGTCTTCAAGCTCAAGACCCACAGCGGTGAAGTGCTGATGACCTCGGAGAGCTACCAGACCAAAGCAGCCGCGCTCAAGGGCATCGAAGTCGTCAAGGCCGACGCCAAGGGCAAGGTCGTCGATCTCACCGAGCCGCAGTAGTGGCCTAGAGCTCGGCGTCGGCCACGGCGAAGGTGTCGCAGGCCTCTGCCCCGTTGGTGTAGCCCGTCTGGAACCACCTCTGGCGCATCTCGCTGGAGCCGTGCGTCCAGGTCTCCGGGTTCACCTGGCCCTGGGCCTTCTCCTGGATGCGGTCGTCTCCGATGGCGGACGCCGCGTTGAGCGCATCCGCGATCTGGGCGTCGGTGATCGGTTCGAGCAGGCGGGTGCCGTCGGCATCCGTGGTCTCGGCCGCTGAGCCGAGCCAGGCGCCCGCGAAGCAGTCGGCCTGCACCTCGACGCGGACGGCGTCGGAGCTGGGGCCGGCCTCGGACGTGTCAGTGCTGGCGAACGTGCCGGCGCGGTTCTGGATATGGTGGCCCCACTCGTGTCCGACGACGTAGAGCTGGGACAGCGGACCCGCCGTGGCGTCGAACTCGGTGCGCAGTGTGTCGTAGAACGCGGTGTCGAGGTAGATCTGCTGGTCGGCCGGGCAGTAGAACGGCCCGACGGCGCTCGTGGCTGCGCCGCAGCCGGTGTCCACCCCGCCGGAGAACAGCTGGATGACGGGCGAGGAGTAACTGATCCCCATGGCGGGCGCCTGCTCGGCCCAGTAGTCCTCGAGCGAGTCGCGGGTGAAACCCACCCGGCATTCCACGTCCGCGTTGGCGTCGGCGCCGAAGTCACAATTCGTCAGCGCAGTGGTGTCACCCTCGTCGCCGCCACCGGCCGTGCCGCCGCCCAGCAAGCCGGACAGGTCCACCCCGAGCAGCTGGGAGAGCAGCACGATGGCGACGAGGCCCAGGCCTCCACCGCCGACGGCGAGGCCGGTGCGGCGGCCCGATTTGCGCACACCCTGGCCGGAGTACTTGGCGTCGTCGTTAAAAGTCATTCCTCGACCATAAATGATTGCTGGCGCCTGTCGTGCCCGCCTGCCACACTGCGGTTATGAGAATCTCGGGGCTCCTCGTGCTCGCCGGCGTCACCGTCACCCTGCTCACCGTCGGCGGATGCGCCGGCAGTGACGCGCGGGGGCCTCGGTCCTCCGCGGTCCCGGGGCAGTTTCCCCGCCCCGCGGCCGCAGGTGAGGTCTTCGCGCAGGCCACGGTTCTGCAGAAGGACGGCGAGGCCCCTCAACTCTGCTTGGGCGCGGTCGCCCAGTCACTCCCGCCCCAGTGCGGCGGACCACCAATCCTCGGCTGGGACTGGGCGACTGTCGACCAGTCCGAGACGCAGTCCGGCGTCACCTGGGGCAGCTACGCCGTCACCGGAACCTGGGACGCCGCCGCGTTCACGGTGACCCGGCCGCCCATCCCGCTGTCACTCTACGACCCGCTCGCACAGATCGATCCCCGGCTCGACGAGGCCACGCCCGGCCCGAGCGAGGAGAGTACCCTGCTGCGCCTGCAGGACGAGTTGAACGCCGCCGAATACAGCCCGGCCACAGCCTCGGACTGGTCCGAGATGCCGATCCTCTCCAACTGGACCCAAAACGGCTACCTCTGGATTTCGGTCATCTACGACGACGGCTCGATCCAGCGGTTCTTCGACGACCAGTGGGGTGCGGGCGTGGTCGCCGTGCAGTCCGCCCTGACTGACGCCGAGTGATCATCCGGCCGCCGTAGGATCGGTTCATGGCCCTCCTTCACCAAGCTGACATCACCCCGACGAAGATCGACATGCTCAGCCGCTGGGCGCCCACCCAGCCCTGGTTCGTCGGCGATGCCGGCGGGAGCGTGACGAACCTCGCCGCCTACAGGTTCGACGATCCGGACGGACAGGTCGGCATCGAGACCATCCTTATCACGGCCGGCGCCGGCCCGGTACTGCAGATTCCCGTCACCTACCGGGATGCCCCGCTCGCCGGCGCTGAGACCTCACTCATCACCACCATGCAGCACTCGGTGCTGGGGGAGCGGTGGGTCTACGACGCCACCGGCGACCCGGCCTACCTCGCGGCCGTCGCTACCGCCGCGATCACCGGAGGCCACCAGGCCGAGCTCACCATCGAGATCGACGGGCAGATGGTGGTGCGTGAGCCCACCGCCGTCGTCGCAGGCAGCGGCACGCCAGGCGGTGCCGCCGTGACACCGCCCGCGGTGGCCGAGATCAGCATCCGGCAGGAGCCCGGCGCCACCGTCGTGACTGCCGGTACGCTGCGGATAATCGTGGCACGGGTACTCGGCGACGACGACGTCCTGGCGAACCAGGCTCCGGATTCGGCCCATGAGGTGCTCGCCGGAACGTGGTCGGATCAGCCCACCCTGCGCGCCCTGGTCCTCGTCGCCACCCCGGCGTAACACAGCGGTGCCCTGGCGCGCGGGCCGGTACCGTGCAGGTATGCCGACGGATGCCGCCCCCAGCCTGGTCGCTGTTCCTTCGGGGACCGTGACCATGACGGATGCGCGCACCCGCCGCAGCTGGAGCGCCGATGTCGCCGCGATCGAGATCGCAGCCTATCCGCTGACCCAGGAGGAGTACGCCCAGGTCACCGGTCTTCGGCCTGCCGCGACCCTGGGCGCACGGCTGCCCGTCGAGGGAGTGTCGTGGTGGGACGCGATCCGCTTCTGCAACGCCCTATCGGAGCGGGCCGGCCTCACCCCGGTGTATCGGCTGGGCGCCGACGAAGCCATCGTTTGGGACCCCGCAGCGGAGGGCTACAGGCTGCCGACCGAGGCGGAATGGGAGCACTCCTGCCGTGCCGGAACCGCCGGACCTCGCTACGGGGACCTCGACGAGATCGCCTGGTACCGCGGCAACTCAGACGAACACCCGCACGACGTCGGCGGCAAGCAGCCGAACGCCTGGGGTCTGTACGACACGTTGGGCAGTGTCTGGGAGTGGTGCTGGGACTTCGCCGACCCCGAGCGGTACGGCACCTACCGCGCGCTGCGCGGCGGCGGCTGGTTCGACCAGCACTGGAGCTGCCGTGCTTCCGTGCGGCGGGGCAGCTACCCGGGCCTCCAGATCGACGACGTCGGTTTCCGGATCGCCCGGAACTCCTGATCGGCCTGGTCGACTGGCGACGGTAGGCATGCGAGGCTTAGCTCACCTATGGACGACGACGGATTCGATTTCGACGAGCCCGGCCCGCTCTGCCCGGCCTGCGGCATCGAGATGAGCCCCGACGGCGTCGACACGGCCGAGGGTCTCGAGTCCTGCCACCGCTGCCCGCGTTGCAAGCTCGCGATCGTCGTGCCGGGTCTCTGGCCCAACTGATCCGCCGTTCACCGCCGGGCCGGGTGTAGTTCACGGCGATGTAACAGGATGGGCCCCTGCGATGGTGGGCTTTGTCGTGATCGGAGAGGTCGCTGCGCTGGGCCTCCTCCCCGCGCTTGGCGCATTCACCCTGGCTATCGGGGCGCAGGTGGCGTCTCGCCGACGCTGAGCGGTGTGGTCACTCCCCGGCGCAGCGCGTGCACGATCGTCGCACGGGCATCGCCGCCGATCGTCGTGGGCAGCAACGGGTACACATGCAGCTGCCCCACGGCCTCGTGGAAATCCAGGTCAACCCCCGCTGCTGCGGCCTTACCGACGAGTAGGTGCGCATCCGGATTCAGCACGTCCCTGGAGCCGCTGAACAGGGTGAGCGGTCCCAGCCCGGCCAGGTCGCCCATCAACGGACTCACCACGGGGTCCAGGATGTCCCGGTCGCCCTTCCAGAGGCGGGCCAGAACTTCTCCGCCGGGAGTGGCGAGCCAGGGGTCGCTCGGCTGCACGGCCGGTATGCGCGGGTTGCTCCAGCTGAGATCGAGGGCGGGTGAGACCAAGACGGTCTGGGGGAGCGTGATGCCGTGCTCATCCCGCAGTGCGAGCGCGGTGGACAGGGCAATCTGGCCGCCGGCGGAATCCCCGGCGATGCAGGTGGCGCCGTACCACTGCAGGTTGTCCAGCACGAGGTCGACGATTCCGGCGGCCACGACGGCTGCGGTCCCGAAGGGCACGAGTGGGTAGATCGGCACCGTGACGACGGTGTTCGCCTCCGCGGCGATCTGGGCGGCCAGATGCCAGTGCTGCCCAGCGATCTGATTCAGCCAGCCGCCGCCGTGCACGTACACCACACTTCCGGTCGGGGTGCTGCCGAAGGGGGTGATGGTGTAGACCGGCCAGCCCCGATTGGAAACGTCTATCCGTACATCTCGGCGCATTCTGCTCGGTGGCCCGTATGGGGTCGGCCGGAGTTCGAGCTCGCGCACCCGGCGGCGCGCCCCGTCGGCCGTGGCGAACAAGCGGTTCGCGCGCATGAGACGCAGAGCGGGGGCGATGAGGCTGCTCGGAACGGTGACCATGCCATCCATTCTGCATGCCACACTGAAAACGGGACCTGCACCAGGCGAAGGGACCTCCCATGACCGACAGCACCGGGTACCCGCCCGAGCCCTGGTATCTCGGCGGTTCCCTGAACGTGTCGGTGTTCCTCGTACCGGCGGCCGGCCTGCCTGCCGGGTTCGAGCCGCCGAGCGGGCGGCGCGCGCTGCGTCTGGGTTCACGGGTCGTCGTGGGGGTCGGCGCTGTGCGTTATCTGCCCGGCGGGGTGCTCGATTAGGACGAGCTGCTGGTGGCGGTGCCGAGCCTCGGGCGCGACCTCTGGGGCATCCCCAAACACCTGGCCGTGTTTCGGCAGAGCGACCGCAGGGGTGTCACGAGTATGACCATGTCGGTCGACGGTGCCGCGGTCGCGGGCCGGGGATGCGCCCGCTCACGCTGCCGGTTCTGGAAGACCTCGACGGTAGGGTGACGCTGTCACACAACCGGGTCATCGGCCGGATGGCGGGTTTGCGTGCGGCATGGCATTTTCCCGAAAACGGCCCGCTGGGCTACCTGAGCGGGCGCCGGCCGGTGCTCAACATTGCCGTGCACGATGCGGCGATCATCTTCGGCATGGATGTGAGGCGGTCATGACAGGCCTGGGCGGTGACCCGGCGGCTCGCGCCGCCCACCAGTCCAGCCCGCGGGGTCAGGCCTGTGCGGTCTGCTGGGCGGCCTTCTGCTCCGCCACCTGACGGTGCACATCGTTCATGTCCAACGCCTTGACCGCGGTCACGACCTGCTCGAGTGCCGCCGGCGGCAGCGCTCCGGGCTGGGAGAACACCAACACGCCCTCACGGAAGGCCATCAACGTGGGGATCGACTGGATGCCGGCGGCCGCGGACAGCTGCTGCTCGGCTTCGGTGTCGACCTTGGCGAACACCACGTCGGGGTGCTGCTCGGAGGACGCCGCATAGGTCGGGGCGAACTGCTTGCACGGGCCGCACCAGTCGGCCCAGAAGTCCACCAGAACAATGTCGTTGGCTGACAGGGTCTCGCCGAAGGTCGTTTCGGTCACGTCGATGGTGCTCATGTAGGTCTCCTTGCTGAAGTTGTCGCGGACGAATTGATTACAACCGTGGGCACCTCCCCGGTATTCCATGGGAGGCGGCGACCCGCGCCGGCGGGTACGACAAAGGTGGGCAGAGAAATCTCTGCCCACCTTTGATCGTGCGGGGGTGTTACTTGGCGGTCACCGTGAGAAGCGGGCTTCCGACGCTCACCTGGCCGGAAGCGGCCTGGTCAATCGAGCCGAACTTCTTCGGGTTGGTCACCAGGACCGGAGTGACCAGCGAGTAGCCGGCTTCCTCGATCACGGCACGGTCGAAGGTCACCAGCGGGGTACCCGCCTCGACCCTGTCGCCGGCCTTGACCTTGACGTCGAAGCCCTTACCGGCGAGGTTGACGGTGTCGATGCCCACGTGAATGAGCATTTCGATGCCGCCGTCCAGTATCAGTCCGAAGGCGTGTCCGGTCGGCTGAGCGACCAGGACCTTGCCCGCGGCGGGTGCGTACACGGTGTTCTCGGTCGGGTCGACGCCAACGCCGAGTCCGACGATGCCCTTGCTGAACACGGGGTCCGGCACGTCGGCCAGCGGGACGACGATGCCGGCGACCGGGGAGCCGATCGTGGCCAGGACGGTGGCGACCATGGTCGCCGTGCCGCCGGCGGCAGGTGCGGCGGTAGCAGCAGCGGCGACCGGTGCGGCGACCGGGGCGACGGGTGCGTGCTTGGCTTCTTCGGCTGCCGTGTCGGCGGCGAGCTGAGCGGCCGCTTCGGCCTTCTGCTCGGGCGACAGGTAACCGGAGAGGATCACGAGGATCATCGCGGTGAAGAACGACGCGGCAACGGCCAGTGCGTACAACGGGATGTTGTTGAACGCCGGGATGGTCAGCAGCGAGGTGAACACGAACGCGTTGGTCGTGACGCCACCGCCGAGGCCGATGATGACACCACCGACGAGGCAACCGACGAGCATGCGCGGGTAGATGCGCTTGAACCGCAGGTGGATGCCGTACAGCGACGGTTCGGAGATACCACCGAGGAGACCGGCGGCAAGTGCACCCGTCGCGGTCTGCTTCATCTGGCTGTTCTTGGCGCGGATGGCGAGGAAGAGCACACCGGCAGTCGCACCGAAGCAGGCGAAGTTCCAGGCGCCCATCGGGCCCTGGATGAAGTCATAGCCCAAGGACTGGATGTTCAGCAGCATGACGGCGTTCAGCGGCCAGTGCAGGCCCAGCGGAACCATGAACGGGTAGGCCAGCGGGATGACAATGGCGAAGATGAGCGGTGAGAAGTCGTTGATGGACTTGAGGAACTCGCCGATGGCCGCTCCGCCGAAGACACCGATCGGGCCGATGAGGAAGGCCGTGACGGGGATCATGACGAGCATGCTCAGGAACGGAACGAAGATCAGCTGGACGCTGGCCGGGATGATCTTCTTCAGGCCCTTGGTGAGGAGACCGAGAGCGGCAGCCATCAACAGCGGCGGGAAGACCTGCGAGCTGTAGTCGGTGACGGTCAGCGGCAGGCCGAAGATCGAGACGATAGCGGCCTTGCCGTCGAAGACGGTCTGGGCTCCGTCGGAGGCGGCCAGGGCGGAGAAGCCCGGCAGCATGACGACGGCCATGATGCCGAAGCCGACCCACGGGTCGGCGCCGAGGCGCTTGGAGGCGTTGTAGGCGACCATGAGCGGCAGGAAGACGAACACGCCCTGCCACATCAGGTTGATGAAAGCCCAGCCCGGTTCCAGGGTGACGCCCGGCGCGTTCCATGCGGGGATGACACCGAGGGTGGCCATCAGCGCCATGAAGGTGATGAACAGCGAAGCGCCCAGCAGCGCGCCCAGGATCGGGCGGAAGGAGTCGGAGAGGACCTCGAAGAAGGTATCGAGCCCGGCGAACTTGCCGCGGGGGCCCTTGGCACGCTCGGCGGCCTTGATGTCGTCGGCGCTTTCGCCGGTTCCGACCTTCTTCATCTCGGGCAGAGCCAGGATCTCGTTGTACACGGTCTCGACCGCGCCGCCGATGACGACCTGGAAGCGGTCTCCGGACTGGGGAACGGCACCCAGGACTGCGGGGATTCCCTCAACAGTCGGCAGGTCGATTCCCGATGCGTCCTTCAGCGTGAAGCGCAGTCGGGTGGCACAGTGAGTGAGCGCGACGACATTCGCGGCCCCTCCGATGCTCTCAATAATGTCTTTAGCGGGCGAGGACGCCACCTGAATCTCCTTACGGTGTGGATGCCAAACGCGTGGTTCCCGCTTGGTACACAGCTCAGTCGAACCGGGTTAGCCGACTGAGTTTCTCCTGTTAAATTTCACACAACAGTTGAATTTACACGCTCAACGCGGCTCGCGCTGGGTCGTTAGTCCCGCAAGGTGGGGGTATGGGCCCGCCGCGGGGCCCGAAACGCCGGCGGCTCAGTGTCCGGCGTTCGCCTCCGGGCGCAGCCGGATGAGGCGCTGCGAGCCGTCCTCGGCCAGCTCGGCCAGGTCGCTGCGTGAGGAGAGGAAGTCGGTGAAGGAGCGGAAGCCGAGCGGCTTCTCGTTGAAAGACGGGTCCATCCGGCGCATCTGGTTCTTGACCGTGCCCGTGTTCAGCCACTCGTCGTCATCGCCCTTGGCGTGACCGATCTGCAGCGCACGAACGAGGAGCTCCGTTGCGAGCGACTGCGGGTCGACGTCTTCGGCCGCTTCCGGCTCGTCGTAGGGGGAATCGTCGGTGTGCGAGAACATCGGGATTGTCGTGAGCTTGCGGGCCGTGCTGGCCGGCGGTGCGGGCTCCACCTCAACGGGTTCGGCCGCTCGGCGGCCACCCTTGGGCTTGTCCGCACGGGCGGTGTCGGCATCCGCGCTCGCGGCGACCTTCACGATTCCCGGAAGCGAGTCGTAGTCCTCGAACTCGTCGCAGGCGGCCGCGAGCGAGGTGCTGGTCGACCCGGCGACGCCGATGCCGACGACGAAGCGGCCCAGCCGCTTCGACTTCTGGGCCAGGGCGATGTAGTCGGAGTCGCCGGCGATGATGATGACGTGGGTGAGGTCGGGCAGTCGAAAGAGATCTTCGACCACGTCGACGGCCAGACGGATGTCGGCGCCGTTCTTCGTTCCCCGGGTGGTGGTGGTGAACAGCTGGGTGAGGTCCACCGCGCGGGACATCAGCTGGCGCTGATAGCTCGCGTTCACGGGCACCGACCAGTCGGCGTATGCGCGGTTGACGACCAGTGTGCCGAAGGATGCGGCGAAGTCGATGATGGCGTTGAAGTCGACCGTCGCGGCGGCCAGCCGGGCGGCGACCTCGGGGTCGGCATCCCGGCTCGTCTTGTCGAAGTTGCGGATGCCGTCGCGCTGGAAGGCGTTGCGGCCGTGCAGCTGCTGATAGCGCGAGATGACGATGTTGTCGAAGTCGATGTACAGGCCTACGCGTGCGTCGTTCGGTTCGGTCATGGTGAGCTCCTTAGCCACAGGCGGAAAACTCAATAGCGATCCGGTGCTTCCAGTCTGGTGCGCGTGGTGCGGCGAGAGCAACTCGGAGCGCGCACGGACGGTCAACTCAGTTGCACGGTGGTGACACAGGTGGGATCGTCCGTGCCGGTGCCGACCGGCACCTCCGCGGTGTTCTCACCGTCGTCGATGCGTATCGTGAGCTCGCGCCCGGCCGGGAGCCACACATCGAAGAAACCGTTCTCAAACGTGGTGACGGTCTCGTCGAGGAACACCTCGTTGTTGGCGTCGTCGGTGATCGTCACCTGCAGCTCCTGGTCGGCGAGTTCCCCGACGCAGGTCGTCAGCGAGTGGAAGTAGCAGTCGTGGGTGTCGTTCAGATAGGGCGCGACGGAGAGGTGGAAGTCGTCGGTCGGGAGGGGGACGCCCACCTCGTCGTCCCCGCTGGAGAGCAGTAGCTCGTTGACCCGCACGGAGGCCATCAGGCCGGCCGGGCGCTCGGCCAGTGGCTGCGACTGGAGCTGCTCGATGAGGTCCTCCACGTTGGCGGGCGCCGCGATGTCGAACTCGGCGAGCATCGACTCGGCATCCACGCCCAGCCCGACCGGGCTGTCCGGAGCGGTCGGTGTGGGGGTGCTCTCGCCGCCGCTGGAGCAGGCCGCGACGGAGACAAGGAGGACTAGCGTGCCAAGGCTCGCTGCGAATCGTGAACGGATCATGTCTCCAGCGTGCTGCCGACCGGTCGCCGGTCCCAGCGACAAAGGTCCTAGTGGCGCGGATACTCAGCGTTCTCACGGGCGGTAGATCTCGATTGCCGCCGGTAGTACGCGCACGGTCACCGCGCGCGTACCGCCGGGGATGAACGGTGGCGCCTTCTGAACTTCCCCGTCATGCGCGTAGAACTGGGCGCTGTCGGTGTTGGACCGCAGGGTGATTGCCGTTCGCGTGAACACGAGGCTGTGCCGTGGAGCGTGGAACATCGGCTCCGGACCGTGGTCGGTGCGACTGCGGGTCCGGCTGGACAGTAGGGAGAGGAACCCACGTCCGCGGGATCGGGCTGTGGAGCGCAGGATCCGGACATCCAGGACCCCGTCGTCGAATCCCTGCCGTTTCAGTGGGGCGCCTCGGGGCGGGGCGTAGCGCCCGACTCCGATGAACATCGACCAGACGCGAAGTTCCTGGCCGTCAAGACTGCCGTCGAGGGGCGCGGCAGTGAATGCGGCACGTAGCGCGGCAGCGAGTGTCGCCAACGGCCGGCCGATGGTGGGCTCCATCCTGGTGCGGAACTGGACGAACCGGGGGTACACGCCCACGCTGAGGGTGTTGAGCGCGAGGACCCTGCCGCGATCGCCGAAGTCGATTTCTGCGAGGTCAACCGCGGATCCGGTTCCTGCTTGCGCGGCAGCGATGCCCGTCGCCAGATCGGGAATCCCGACCGTGAGCGCGAAGTGGTTGAGAGTGCCACCCGGCAACACGAGCAGGGGCAGGTGGGTCTCGAACGCGACCTCTGCCGCTGCGGCGACGGAACCATCGCCGCCGTACACGCCCAGGATGGTGGGCGGGGTGGTCGAGCCCACGGCAGCACGCATCACGTCGGAGATGCGCTCGCCCTTGCCGAGGACATGCACAACGGCGTCGGGCATTTCGCTGTCCAGGATTGGTTTCGGGTCCGGCCGTCGCTTGGTTTGGCCGGAGTGCGGATTGATCACGAGGAACAGGCCGGCGCCGGTGGGCGCAGGTCGGAGCCCCTCGCCGGTCACAACGCTGCCCGACGGCGGTGGAGGGCGGCGTCGGCCGCCGCGATGGCCGTCCCCAGCAGGGCTCCACCGACCACGTCGGAAAACCAGTGTGAGCCGGTGTGTAGACGGGAATACGCCACGGCCACGGCCATCGGCACGAACACCATGGCGAGCCTGGGGTCATCAAGCGACGCCCCCACCGCGAAGGCGAAGGCGCTGGCGCTGTGGCCGGAGGGGAACGTCGCCGAGGTAGGTGGCCGCGGAAGCCGACGACGACGGGGAACACGACTGAGCAGGGGGCGTGATCCGCCGAAAAACTGCTTGCCGAAGAGGTTGGCGGTGAGGCTCGCGATACTGAGCGCTGTGATGCCGCGCGCGGCGGCGGACCGGTGGCCGGTTGCCACCAGGACGGCGCCGGCTGCCGCCCAGAGCTTTCCGTGATCGGCAAGCGAGGACAGGCCGACCATGGATCGATCGAACCGGGCCGACGTGGGCCGGCCCACACGATCGAACATCGTGTGGTCAAGGGCCCGGATGGCGCGCGCTGGTCGCACCCTTGCCGCTGGCATCAGGTGTCGAGATCCTCTCGGCTCATGTCGCCCGTCGCCGGCACCGAACCCGTCGGACCGTACCGGAGGAGAACCGCTCCCTTCTCCGAGGCCGGCTCGGCGCCGAGCAGCTCCAGGGCCATCGGGGGTCCGTCGTCGGGGAACAGTCTCTTGCCAGCCCCGACCACGATCGGATATACCCACAGGTTCAGCTGGTCGAACAGGCCATCGGCGACCAGGGTGCGGGCGAAATCGATGCTTCCGATCACGTGGATTTCCCGGTGCCGCTTGCGCAGCGCGGTCAGCTCCCGGGCGAGATCGCGGCCGAGCAGGTGCGAGTCGCGCCAGCCGAGTTCCGGCGAGCCCCGCGACGCCACGTACTTGGGGATCGAGTCGAACGTGCGGGCGATTCCGGCGGCGGGCCCGTCGAGTTGATGAGGCCAGTACGCCGCGAAGATGTCGTAGGTACGCCGCCCAAGTAGCAGCGCGTCCATGGCCTGGATCCCGGCGCCGACCTGGGCGCCGACGGTGTCGTCGAGCAGGGGCGCCTGCCACCCGCCGAACGCGAATTCGCTATCCGTGTCTTCGTCGGGACCGCCGGGAGCCTGGGCGACCCCGTCGAGGGTGGTGAAGTGGTCGATGTGAATCCGACCGGACATATGATCTCCCTTCGGCGCGATGCAGCCCACTGTAGGCCTCTGTTGCCCCGGCGGGGTGTCAGGCGGGTTCGACGTCGACCCATTCGTGGCCGAGGCTTTCCAGGTGTTCGCTTCCGGCCGTTACGTGGGCGACGATCGCGGCGAGCCGCTCGGCGTCATCATCGGCGATGTGCAGCACGGCGTCCTGCCCATAGTCCGTGCCCAGGATGAGCACACCGCGCTGGCGCAACTCGGCCTCGATGCGGCCCGCATCCGTATGGGGGAGGGTGAGCGTGAACAACTCACGGCGTTCGCGTTCCACGAGCGCTCCGAGGGACTGGGCCCGATCGATGGTGGTGGTCACGGCGTCCGAGTAGGCGCGCACCAGACCGCCGGCACCGAGGAGCGTGCCACCGAAGTACCGAGTGACGACAGCCAGGCAGTCGACCAATCCGCGTCCCGACAGCGCCTCCAGCATGGGGCGCCCCGCGGTTCCGGATGGTTCCCCGTCGTCATTCGAGCGGCGCACCTGATCGGGTGTGCCCCACGGCCCGATCACGAATGCCGAGCAGTGGTGGCGAGCGCCCCAATGCTTCTTGCGCGCTTCGTCGATCGCCGCACGCGCGGCATCCTCGGTGTCGATTCTGACGAGACTGCAGAGGAATCTGGATCGTTTGACGTCGATTTCGGCCTCAACATGGCTGCCGAGGCCGCCGCGCAGAGTGAGATCAGACATGTGCCCAGTCTCGCGCAGTTGGATCAGAGGCTGAGCTCCCGGGTGACGAGACTTTGTGCGACCAGGGTCAGGGACGTCTGGTGCGAACGGGCGTGTCGGCGAATGAGGTCAAAAGCCGCCTCAATCGACACGTTGGCGGTTTCCGCGACGACGCCCTTGGCCTGCTCGATGATGATCCGGCTTGAGAGGGCTTTCTGCAGCTGATCGCGAAGCGTTGAGGCATCACGGATGGTGCGCTCCTGCAGGATGCCGATGGTCGCCACGTCGGCGAGGGCCTGTGCGGCCCGGATATCGTACTGATTGAGCTCTCCTCGGTCGTTCCGCATGAGATTCAACGTGCCGATTGTCGTCTCCCGGAGTCGCAGGGGGATGGCATAGACCGAGTGGATGCCCTGCGAGCGGGCGGTTTCGCAGAACGCTGCCCAGCGGGAGGAACCGACGTCGATGTCCGGCAAGGACACCACGGCACGGGTGCGGAAGCACTCCAGGCAGGGCCCCGCGTCAGCGTCGATTTGCATCACTTCCACGAGGGTGTTCGCCTCGCTGGTGGAGGCGACGACCTCGAGCTTGTCTGCGGCATTGGCCAGGAGAATTCCGGCGGAATCGACGTCGAGGAGATCGCGGCAGGTCTCCACCAGGGTTTGCAAGAGCTCGAGGACGTCATATCCGACAACGAGGGTGTCCGCGAAGGTGGCGAAGGCATCAAAGAGCAATTCGAGGCGGGTCGTTTCATTCATGAGATCGGCCCGTGTTGGTCAGCGCGGTGAAGCGGATCCGCCGTTCGATGACGTCCTGGGCGATCTGGCGCATCGGACGATTCTCGGCGAAGGCCCGCGCCTGGATGATCAGGTGTGCGTCCTCGGCGGTCGTTCCGAGTTGGGCGAGGACCATGCCCGTCGCCTGATGGATGAGTCGCCGTGAGAATGTCGTCGTATCGTCGGGGATGCTGTCGGTGCTGATGGCGTGGCGCAGGATAATCCGGCTGACCAGGGCTGAGAGGGCGAGCGTCTGCCCCTGTTGCTCGGGGGTGAGGGAGACCGGGGCTATGGAGTACAGGTCAACGGCGCCGATCTCCAGCGGGCCGAAGAGAAGCGGAAAGGCGAAGATCGCCCCGATCTCCTCCTCACGAATGGCGTCTAGGAAGGTCGGCCAGGAGACGCTGGTCGTGGAGGCAAGGTCGGGTTCGAGAACAGGTTCCCGGTTGACCAATGCGTCCCAGCACGGACCTTCACCGAGGTCGAATTGCAGTTCATCCACACGCCCGGCGCGGGCATCCGTGGCTGAAATCGTTTCGGCGCCAAGAAACGATCCGAAGGTCGAGATCGAGGCGCCAGAAATGGGCAGAAACCGCAGGAATGGACGGGCAAGCTCGGAGATCCGGGCTCCGCTATCGGACAGGGCATCCGATGCCATCAGGAACGGATCATTCGCCATCACTGCTATTCCTCCTGTTTTTTGCCAGAGTACGCGGCAGAGATCGGCTAGCCAACCCATTGCATTCTGGCGCGGTTAGTCGTAGATGACGGCAATACCCTGACGCTCCAGCTCAGCTGGCCGTCCCGCATGGCTTGCAGCTGTTCGGGTGTGTGTCCGACCCAGTCCGTGAGGGATCAATCGCGGCATGCCGGCGTGTAGGGCCGAGCGCCCAGGAGCTCCCCCCACTCCTGTTCGGTCAGTACCCGTCCCGCGACCTGACACGCGCGTTCCTCCCAGGCCGCCGGGTCGGCGATGACCACCTGCGTACTCCCATCGGATCGTTCAAGAGCCAGGGTGCGTTCGCTGCTCTCCGCACCGGCCGACCTCCGCACGACGAACTGGTCGGTGCGAAAACCCGCCGACCAGTCGCCGAGGTCCCACGTGATGATCGCGCCGTCCTCCCCGGCGGCCACCAGCTCACCGGTCGGCCGGTACTCGACCGCGGTGACCGCGCCTTCGTGATTACGAAGCGACTCCGCAACGTCTCCGGTCTCGGTCTTGAACACCACCACGCCGGTGCCGGCGGCGACAGCGAGGTGACTGCCGTCAGGGCTGAAATCGGCCACCGATGGAAAGTCAGTCAGCGGGACGGTGACGGGCGCTGCGCCCCCGGTCGAGTCGACGATGCGCGCCGCGAGTAAGCCATCCCGGACCGCGATCCGACGGCCGTCCGGGCTGACGGCCAGAATCCCGGCTCCGGCGATCCGATCCAGCACGGCACCCGATGCCGTCTCGTACACCACGGTCGGTCCGAATCGGCTGGCGTACAGCCGCGAACCGTCCGGCGAGAATTTCACCGCGCCGAACTGGCCGACCCACCCGATTGGGGCGGCGAGCTCTGACCCGCTCACGTCCAAACTCAGGATTGTTGGGCCGGACGGGTTCTCTGCTCCGCCTCGCCACAGGGCGACACTCCCAGACGGCTCGAACGGGCGTGTCGCCGCGAGCGCCGCGAACAGGGATCCGTCGGCGGAGTACTCGACATCCGCCGCTGTCCCAGCCAGGCCTGCGTAGGTCGTCACGGACGAGCGTCCTTCGTCCGCGAGATCCACCGTTCCCGTTCGCCCACTAGGGCAGGGGAGGACGCTACACAGGTCCGATGTCGCGCTGTACGCGACGGTGCCCGAAGCGGGGTCGACGGCCGATGACACCACGTTCCCGCCGAAGGGGCCGTACTCGCCGAGCTGCGAGCGGCTGTCAAGATCGAAGAGGCGCACATCGTCATCGCTATCGATCACCGCTGCTCGAGTCCCGTTCTCCGCGACCGACATGCTCTTCGCAGCCACACCGTCTTCCTGGATACGAATGATGCTCGTCAAGCGGGGCGCGCGCGCGAAGACCCGCACAAGATTGACACGTGTTTCGGAACTGTCCCAGAGTTGGATGGCCTCGACCGCGAGCAGCAGCGCGCGATCGAAGTGCGGCTCCTCGAGCGCCGACGCGGCGACGCGGCGTGCCTCCCCAACCGTCGCACGCTCGCCCGCGAGGTTCGTCTGGAAGCCCGCGATGAGGCCCGCCGTGACAGCGAGGATCGCGAGACCCGCAGCGCCGGCCGACACCCATTTCAGACGTCGCACCATCCGGCGCTCTGTCCGCAGTTGCCTTTGGGCGGCCTCGAGTCCGGCGGACTCCTGCTCAGCCGCCGCGTTGAGGAAGTCTCGCTCGACCGGCGTGAGTGCGGGATCGGCCGCGTCCCGCCAGTGCTGGGTCGCCGTCAGCCGCCCGCCGCGATAGAGCTCGCTTTCGGGTCGTCCCATCGCATCCCAGGCGGCGGCCGCGGCTCCAAGGTGTCGCATGATCCGCTGGCCCTCGACATCGTCCGCGAGCCAGTCCTTCAACCGGGGCCATTCCCGTGCGAGTGCTTCGTGCGACAACTGCACCGATTCCTCGTCGGTGGTGAGCAGGCGCGCATCGACCAACCGATCGACAATCCTCGCGTGGGCGTCGTCGATCGAAATCCGTGAGCGTTCAATCCGACGAGCTACGACCGCACCGTCCGCGGATGCTTCGACGAGTCGGAGGAGGATGTCGCGCAGCAAATGCCTGTCCTCAGCCGGGAGCGCGGCGATGACCTCTTCAGCCGTCTTCGCGACGGCGCCCTTGATCTCACCGGAAGCCCGATAGGCGTCGACGGTCAGGACGCGGCCCTCACGCCGTGCCCACACCTGGCGCAGGGCGTGGGACAGCAGCGGAAGGTTTCGCCCATCGGCGTCGCGGACGAGGATCTCGACGAGGCCCGGCTCCAGGATGAGCCCGGCCTGCTCCGCGGGCTTTTCGATCACGGCCCGGAGCCCGTCGGGGCCGAGCGCGGTGAGCATGAGCATGTGCGACTGAATGATCCCGGCAAAGCCGTCGTGATCGGCCAAGTCGCCGAGACGGTCTGCGCGGATCGCGATGACGAGCAGGCCACGGTAGACCATGCGCTGCAGGGCGCCGAAGAACTCCCGAATCTCGGCGGGGTCGTCCGCGGCGAACGCGTGCTCGCATTGATCAACGATGAGCAGTGAGTTTCCGGGCGTGAGACCAACATCGCGCAGTGCATCGATCGGATGCTCGCCGGGCGTCACGATGGCGACTTCTCTGCCGCGGGCGATCATCTCCGCGCCGATCCCCGCCCTGACGAACGAGGATTTACCGACACCCGATGAGCCGGTGACGAGCAGCACGCCGTGGTCGTCGAGCGCTCGCAGCGCCCCGGACAGCTCCCGCTCGCGACCGAAGTACCGCTCGGCGTCCTCCACGCGCGCGTGAGGCAGACCGAAGTACGGACACTCGGTACTCCCGGGCCGGAAAACTCGGTCGGACAGTAGGGATGGATCTTGCCGGAGGATAGCTTGTTCCAGCTCAGCGAGCTCCGTGCACGGATCCAGCCCCAGCTCGGAAGCGAGAAGCCCTCGCGCCCTGCGTACGGTGGCGATGGCCTCCGCCTGCCGCCCCTGGCGATATTGCGCCACGCTCAGCACCACCCAGCGTCGCTCCCGCAGTGGAGCTTCGGCGACGCGGGCGCGCGCCAATGCGGCGACCTCCTGAACCTCGCCGGCCTGGAGCCGTGCGTCGAGGAGAAGCTCCTCGACCCCCAACCGCATCTCCTCGAGACGACCGGACTCGATTTCTGCCGGCGCCCAGTCAATGAGGTCGACGAAGGGCTCACCTCGCCACAACGCGAGCGCCTCCGAAAACGTATGCGTGGCACGCTCGGGTTCACCGAGCTCCAGTTGCTGAGTGCCCCGCGCAACGAGTCGCTCGAACTGATCGGCGTCGACCGTGAGGTGCTCTGCGGACAGCCGGTATCCGAGGGCGGTGGTCTCGATCTGTGCCGGTGCGATCAGCCGGCGCAACCGCATGATGCATCCAGGAATGATGTGCGACCACGACGCGGGCAAGTTGTCGCCCCAGAGCGCCGCCGCGAGGGACTCGACCGACAGGGATTCACCGAGGCGGACCGTGAGCGCACTCATCACCGCACGATCGCGCGGAGCAAGAGGAATCCGACCGTCGTCAAGAGTCAGCGATCCAAGGACGCGTATCTCCATGACGCCACTGTGCGCTCGCCTCCGACATCAGTCAAGACGGCCGATATCGGGCCGATACCGGCCGGCTGGGCTTCCGGTATGCAGCTGATATCGGCGCGTCCTTTACTGACTTTGCAGCCATCTCGCTGCACGGTCCGAACGGAAGGATCAGACATGTGGACATCATCCCGGCGCTCAGGCGCCACTCATCCGACGCGTTCGCCGCTGGCGGGTGTCGTGGTCGCCCTGCTGGCGTGCGCCGGTTTCGCGGCCTGCACCGCAGCGGCCGAGAGGCCCACCCCCGCACCGACCGCGGAGACTGAAACGACCAAACCGCTGCCGGCGACCGGTGCCATCGACGCCGGCACCTACGTCGTCTACGGCTTCACAGCACCCTTCGAGGTCACCGTTCCAGACGGCTGGGAATCCTTCGGCTGGGGTGTCCTGAAGGATTGGGAGGTCTTCGTGAATTTCCTGAGCCCCGGCTATGTGCCGACGGATGCCTGCGCCTGGCAGGACGCGCTCGTCGCCGTGGACCCGTCGCCTGAGGCCTTTGTCGCTGCGATGACCGCGCAGGCTTCAACGGAGACCACACCGCCGGTTGAGGTCGTGATGGGCGACTATTCAGGCTTTGAGTTCGACTACTCCGTCGAGAGCGGCATCAACATCAACGACTGCGGCAAGGAACACGTCTGCCTCTGGTCGGAACAGGCCACCGACTGCACACGCGGGTACTCAATGGTGACCGAACGCGAGACCGAGCGGGTGCTCGACCTGAATGGTGAGCTCGCTCTCTTTGCGGTGGGTGAGTTCCAATCGGTCACTGACGAGTTGACGGAAGAGGCGCGCGCCGTCTTCGATTCGATCGAGTTCGTCCGTGAAGAGTGACACTCTCGACGAGGTCGGGGCAGACTGGCGGCGTGAGCGGAATCCCCTGGATACTGCACGTCGATCTTGACCAGTTCATTGCGGCGGTCGAAGTGCTCCGACGACCGGAACTTGCGGGCCGGCCGGTCATCGTCGGCGGTCGGGGTGACCCCACGGAACGAGCGGTGGTGTCGACCGCCTCTTACGAAGCCAGGGCGTTTGGAGTGGTCTCCGGGATGCCCCTGCGTATTGCGGCCCGCAAGGTGCCCGACGCCGTGATCCTGCCGGTTGATCAGGAGGCGTACCTCGCGGCGTCGGAAACTGTGATGGCTGCCCTGCGTGCGCAGCCCGGAGCCACCGTGCAGGTGTTGGGTTGGGATGAAGCCTTTGTCGGCATAAAGACCGAGAATCCGGAAATCTACGCCCGGCAGGTGCAGGCCGCTGTACTGGAGCGGACCCTGCTGCAGTGCAGTGTGGGCATCGGCGACACTCTGGTCCGCGCCAAGGTCGCCACCGGTTTTGCCAAGCCGGCCGGCGTCTTCCGTCTCACGGCCGGGAACTGGCTCGGTGTCTTGGGCAGCCGGCCCACCAAGGATCTGTGGGGCGTGGGAAGCAAAGTGTCTGGCCGGCTGGCGAAACTCGGTATCAACACCGTCGCCGAACTCGCCGCGACCGACCCCCAGGACCTGGTCCTGGAGTTCGGGCCCAAGATGGGGCCGTGGTACGCGGAACTCGGACGCGGGGACGGTGCCAGTGTTGTGGATGACACCCCGTGGGTCGCCCGCGGGCAAAGCCGGGAGACCACCTTCCAACGCGACCTGACCGACCCTGCCCAGGTGGACGACGCCGTGCGTGAGCTGACGGCGCGGGTGCTCGAGGATGTCCTGGCCGAAGGGCGGCCCGTCATCGGGCTGACCCTCAAGATTCGCTATGCGCCGTTCGTCACCACGACCCGCGCGAGGAAGATCCAGGGCACATCCGATGGCAACGAAATCCTCGCGGGGGCCCTGGACCTTGCGACCGGAATCGAAGCGGGCCGTCCGATCCGGCTCCTGGGGCTGCGGGCCGAAATGGCCATGCCAGACGACGCCCGACAGGGCCATACTCCGACGCGTGGCGGTTGGTGACGGCGACACTCCCTTGCCTGTCAGCGCGGATGAAGGTCACTCCATGCTGGAGACCGGTGCGTACGGATCGAGGGTCTCGCCGTAATTGCGCTCGACCAAGCCGTAAGTCTCCCAGAGGGGTTCGCTGAGCGTTCCGCCGACGAGGCAGTACGATGCGCCGGCTTCGGAGATGTCCGCTGCCGCGCTGTGATCGGTCAGATCCGAATAGACGAAGAAGTAGCCGTCTCCCCGGTCGATCACTGTGGAGTCGGCCAAGGGTGCGTTCTCGTAGTCGGCGCGGGTGCGGGGTGCACCAGTGACGGTGGAGGAAGTGTTGAACTCGATCTGATTCTGGGCTGAGGCATCCATGCACAGCCGGTAAGCGCCGTCGGCGGTGAGGGTGCCGGGTTCTGCGAGCGGTGTTGGTGCCGGCGTCGTCAAGGGGAACTCATCGTCGGCAGGCAGGCCTGTGTCCGGCGTCGGCGTCGAGCTGGCAGTCGGCGCCGCGGTTTTGACCGTCGCCGGGGCGTTCGACGGGGCGCACCCGGCGAGCACAACAGCGAGGATTGGCACGATGAGGAGCGGACGGATGACGTTGCTGCGCTGGAACATCCTTGGCCGAATTACCATTCGCCGGCCGAGAGGTAGCGGGGGATGGCGTACACCGCTGAGGAAGTAGGACAGCACCAAGGCGACGATCGCCAGGGTGTTCGTTTTCCCGGACGGGGCGAGTGGGGCAACATGCGGCTGTTCCGCTTGCCGTTTGTTGCGGCGAAGCTGCGTAGTTATGAGGGTCGCGACAACTGCGATCAGCAGTACGAGCATCGCTATGGTCAACAGATCCACGATCTCACCCCTATCAGCGGATGTGGGCAACCCCAATCCGGATAGCCAAGATGGTCGGGCCTGGAACACCGCTAGACCCGCTCCAGGGAGTCCACCTGAAACCTACTGGGGAACCAGCGACCACCCTCGCCCCAGAACAGGGGCAATGGGCCGTTTGCGTTGATTATCCGTCCACTCCACTGTCTCGAAATCCACGGGATGGGGGCAGGTGGCTCGAGAGACCACACAGGGGCTATGCCATTGCTGTCGGGTGGTGCGGTTTGTCTTAGAGGAATTTCTTGGCGGACGTGACCGTGGGGGTTTCGACCTCGTCTGGCATTCGCCACTCGAGACACACTGCCGCAGCCAATGTCCCGAGGGTGACGGCGACGGCCGAGAGACTGCCAGGCTGAATGAGCGCAGCCGCGATGAACAGTGCCATTGCCACTCGGAATCCGGCGGTGCGTAACCGTGGTCGAGGAATAAGCCCGGCTGCCAGGATGACGATCACGGCAGTGACTAAGACTGCCGTCACGGGCAGAAGGGGCTGGACCCAGTAGTTGGCGCCCGGCGCCTGATCGATAGGACGGGTGCTTGTCGCGTACCAGGTGGACCAGCTGAACATGGCGATGGGCAAAATTGAGATGCCTGCCATGAGCCGCGACTGTATTCCCGACGACTTCAAGTCCGCCATGGCGATACCGAGAGCGATCAGCAGAATAACGCCATACACGCCATACGTGGCCACTCCAACACCGATGTAACCGATGCCGTCTGCGCAATAGAACGAGCCAGGATCATCGCTGCCCATGTGATGGAAACTGCACTGGAAATGTAGGTCCTCCCGCACCAGTCCCAGCAGAAAGCCACTTCCCGCAAAAACGGATGCAACGAAGCCGACGCTCAGACTCAGTATCGCGCTGCCCCTCGGATTCACGGCATCCTGCTCATGTCGTCCCGCTAACAACACCGTCACAGTTCATCCGCCCACCCTATTGCGCCCTGGCGTCACCTGCCCAGAGTGCTGCGGGCCGGCACACACTCCCCTTGCGCGGCGTTGGCCGCCGGGTGCGGAGAAAGAGAGAGCCCTCAACAGCCAGACGAAGGCCGGCCCGACGCTGCCGACCACGTAGCGGACCGGTGGAGCTGCCTACCCGACTTAGGCTCGAGAGCATGACACATACACGTGCAATCGATATGCACAATTGGCCTCGGCGGGAGCACTTCGAGCACTACCTCACCCGCGTCGAGTGCACTTATGCCATCACGGTCGAACTCGACGTCACAGAGTTGGTAGCGGCGCTTCGTGTCCGTCCATGGAAGAGCTATATCGCGCAGGTATGGGCCATCGCCTCAGTAGTGAATAGACACGTCGAGTTCCGGATGGCTCTCACCGATGAGAAGATCCCCGCGACCTGGGACATCGTTCACCCTGCATTCACCGTCTTCAACCCGGAGCGAGAGACGTTCTCCAACGTCTGGTCTCCTTTTCACGCCGACTTCTTTACCTTCCATGAACACGCGGCCGACGTCTTGGCCAGATACCGCACCTCCACGTCGTTTCAGCCGCAACCAGACATGCCCGCAAATGTGTTTGATATATCAAGCGTTCCGTGGACGTCGTTCACGGGGTTCAGCCTGCAGATACGCGACGGCTGGAAGCATCTTCTGCCGATATTCACCCTGGGTCGGTACAGGGAGTCTGGGGGGCGAACCATGATGCCCGTCGCCATTCAGGTGCATCATGCGGCCGCTGACGGTTTCCACACCGCTCGCCTTGTCCAAGAGCTGCAAGAACTCTTTTCCGACCCCTCGTGGCTCGCCAACTAACGGACCTGAGCCCGATGCCGGACGTCATACGCACGAGCTTGAGCACGTCATCCTGTGTCTCGAAACCCTATTGATCGTTCCTAGACCTGATGACCGACGAGGTCGTTGAGCTGCAGGGTCGACATGGGCGTCAGTAGTCGGATCGCGTGCAAACGCACTGGGCTCAATCACGCGCGAGCAAAGGTGTTGGTTACGATGTGCAGCATGAGCGGCGCGCATGACCTTGGACCCTTGCCTGCCCGTGTCACTGTCGACAGCGAACTAGTGCAGCGGCTCATCGCAACCCAATTTCCCCAGTGGTCCGCCCTCCCTGTCACGCCGGTAGCCCGCTGAAGTCGATCGTTGCGCGTTCGTTGGCTCCGGAGAACTCCCAGCGTGATCCGTCGCGGGTTACCTGGTATTGGCGGGTACAGGCGGCGGTGCCCAATTTCAACATTCGATGTCAGATGGACGGTGTCGCGATCTCCTGAAGAGCGCGGACGTGTGCGTCGAACGCAGTTCGTCCCGCACGGGTGAGGGCCAACCAAGTGATTCGGCGCGCGTCGTCGCGACCTGCCGATACGGCCTTGCGCGAGGTGACGTATCCGCTTGTGGCGAGGGTCTTCAGGTGTTTGGAGAGTGTGGCGTCGGACACGCTTAGTGTGTCGCGGAGCACGGCGAAGTCGAGATGGTCGACCGGGCGCAGGAGCCCGCAGATCCGAAGTCGTACGGGTGCGTGGATGATTTCGTCGAAGCGCGTCTCAGCCATGGCGCACGTGCTCCACCGCTGATCGATAAGCGACACTGGCCAGCCAGGTCGTCGTCGCAAAGGCGACCAAACTGGTGGGGGCGACGGCCCAGTGCATTCCGAACGATACGAAGCCGAGTGACACGCTAAAGAGTAGGAGACAAGCGGCGATGATTCCGACTATCGCCCAGCCTGCACGCGCGCCCATCCTTCGAAAGCGGACGCCGGTCTCACGTTGGATCAGATACACGACGATGAGCGTTCCGACGAGGGCTAACCAACTCGATGAGGGCGGTTCGTAGTTCGCACCTGGGTTGGTGGCCGCTGCTGCCGAAACCCACCACGCACCGACACCTCCGAAGGCGGCTAACAATGTCCAGGGCGCGTGCACGCTCGCCGCGAGGTGCTCCCGGTCGGACGACAGCGCGTTCAGGGCAGCCGCGGCTTCCTCTCGTGAGGGATCTCGAAAGTGATTTTCCATATTGGGAAGCGTAACGATTTCTTTCCATGACGGCAAGTGATTTGCTCGTTGGACAATGCACGGAAATTGACGACCATTGTCGCTTCTCGCACTCGTCTGCACGAGTCCTCACACTCGCGGGCACGGTGGCTCTTTGGCCGTGAGTTGTAGGGGCAATAGGCTCAATCACATGACTACTCGTCGGATCGTCATCGTGCTTGCGGGTGGCGCTTTTCTGTTTGCAATTGCCACCGCCGCGGTGGCCGTACCGGTGTTTTTCGCTTCAGGCGGGGTGGATGCCGCACGAACAAACCTGGTGGTGGTGTTCGCTCTGTTCACAGTGCTACTGAACCTTGCCGCGCTCATTGTCCGTCGCAGAGAGAAATCACACTTGTAGCTGAAATTAAGAGGTGACTGGACTGCTGAGGGTCAGTCACCCCACCCGGCCACGACCAAGGGAACCTTCCCGTCAGCGTCCTATATCCCATGGGATATGAGGCACTCAGGTTATGAGGCACCCTAGCGGCATCGGCTCATACAGTCGCGGCGAGACTTCAGAACCCTCGCTGGCCCCGCTCAATG